>NZ_CP021378.1:3491570-3525023 GCF_002215495.1 Porphyrobacter sp. CACIAM 03H1 | reverse complement strand
TGGGATCGAGGCCTGTCTGCTCAAGGGCCAACCGGGCGAGACCTACAATATTGGCGGCGGGGCGGAACTGCCCAACATGACCGTGATCGACACCATCTGCGCCGAAGTCGACCGCGCCTTCACCGAGATCGAGGGCCTCGCCGGGCGCTACCCCGACGCGCCGGCCGCGAGGGGCGAGCCCACGCGCATCCTCAAGACCTTCGTCACCGACCGCGCCGGCCACGACCGCCGCTACGCCATCGACGAGACCAAGGCCCGGGCCGAACTCGGCTATGCGCCGGCCCACGGTTTCGAGGACGGCCTGCGTCAAACGCTGCGCTGGTATCTCGACCACGAAGCCTGGTGGCGCCCGCTCCTCTAGGCGTCCGTAATTCGACTCATGCTTTGTGAGGCTAGCTAAGCATCTGGCTCTAACCATCTAGCGTATAGCGAAACAGCCCATCCACTCCCCAGTGCGGAAGGGCCTTACTTCAACAGTGTGGTCTGTAATGAGAAAGCCGGCGCGACATGAACACCTCACTGATTGTTCCGCTTTCAAAAGCGCTCCAAAGCCCTGCTTGCCTGGTGACCCGCGCTTGGATGGGAAGCCATCAGTGGTGTGGTACGAGCCCGGGCTTGGTAATGAGGTGTGCGGGGCGGCTGCGACCCGGGTCGTGGTCCACCGCCCCGGCTCGCAGAGGTTGGGACATCGCGAGCAGGCTCTGACCTAAATGGGTCTGCCGAGTCGTGCAACATTGACAGACGAAACTGTCATTCTGGCGATACGTCCACTACCGACCCAATGAGAGCCCAGGCACCTTCACGCACCAGTTGGCCACTAACACGAGCCGGTTGCAACAAGTAAGCAGGCGGCGATGGACAGCGCCGTAGCGACTGTGCGCTGTCATGCGACAGTCCTTTCTCAACGCCGATGCGGCATTTTCTTTTGGCTTGAAATCGATGCTGCAAATGATACCTTCCCAAGGCGTCAACATCTACCTTGGCGTATCGTGGAGCCGGCGTGCCTAGACACCGCGCCGGCTCCTTTTGTGTGCGGATCGCGCCAGAAAAGAAGCATGCCAGGCTGGCGTTGCGCAGGAAGCGCGCATCTGTGGCTCGGACCCCACCTGTTATTCTTCGGGCAGCAAATGTGCAGCATAGGGACATCCGCGTTTTTGTGATGCCGTCGTGCGTTCGCATTGGATAGAGGAGGTGGGGCACCGGGGGGGGGACAAAGATGGTTGGCGAACACGGCAAGCGCGACGCAGTAACATACCATTGGAGCCTGCCTGACGGAACTTTATGTCGCATGACGCTCTTCGATGTCACAGCCTCAGAAGCGGCAGATGCCGCCAAAGCATGTGGGTGGCCGGGTTGGGAGCCACTGCCGTACTAAAATTATTTGCCGCTGCTCTGGCAGGGCGAGTACTTTGGCTGCGTGGCGGATCAGCTCGAGGTCGTTGCCGCGCCTGCGGGTGGTTGCGTGAGCAAGATGAAGCCTCTCATTCTTCGCGGGTGATGCCTGAGCGAAGGTCAGCACGATCTAAGAATGCGCTTGCCAGCCTTGCGCAGAATTGCATCGACACGGGACAGTACCGTTTCGTGCTCACCAGAGCGATGAAGGCATCGAATACGGATATTCTGGGCAATCCCAATGCGATCTATCTCAACCCCGGTGCCCGGGAGCTGGAAGCAACGATTTTGTCTCGTTCTTGGGCAACGCGCTTAACGTTACATTCCTTCGAGCGAGTTCACCTGGCGCCGATGTGCGTGTGCCGACGGCCGTTCCCTAACCCTCGACCTGGATGATGGTTGGTCTGGGGTTTGGCTTTGTGGGCACCGTTCTGAGAACACAAAAGGCGCGGGCGCGCCGGGAAAGAAAACTCGGGCTCGCCTGATTTCAGTGATGCGCCTACACTGGGACTGGCTCGCGCGGCTTTACTGGCAGAGCCCGTTAAGCATCCCGATCTATTCCTGTCCCACTCTCTGGCCGTCAGCACGCTGATGCGTTAAGCTCCGGGCGTGATGCGACGCAAAAGTCTCCTGTACCTTGCCCGTTCTGCGGTTGCCTCAGTCTTCGGAATTTCGAGCGACGAGGCGCGTGCCGGATGGTGGTGGGAGATCGACCTCGCCATTGTCATTTTGGCGGGCAGTTTCATTCTTGGACTAAGTGCCTGGGTACAGCTGTGATATTTCTTGCGTAAGCGGCCGGGGTCTTTCTCGCTTTGCTGAACAGGGGGATTGCCGCCGAACGCTGCTCAATTGAGCCCGGGCGCTGCCTTCACCATCGTCGTGGCGCGCGAGGATCGGGTCTTCGTTCGAGCAAATGAAGACCTTGAGCTTGCGGAGATGACCAGGCCAGCTTGTTTGCGGAACAGGGTGGCGATTACCAGGGTAACGGGCCGCATAGCGCAACGCGCTGCCTGAAGACCTCGGACGGGCGCGCGCTAGGATCGGCTAAGGTTCAAAGCAGTGCCGCGATCTTCTGGCTGGCCGCCCCGTCGCCATAGGGATTGTGGGCTCGCGCCATGCGCTGATACGCCGCCTCATCGTCCAGAAGCAGATTGGTGGTCTCTATGATGGCGGTTGCATCCGTGCCGACGAGCCTCGCGGTGCCGGCTGCTACGCCTTCGGGCCTTTCGGTGGTGTCGCGCATGACCAGTACCGGCTTGCCGAGGCTCGGCGCCTCTTCCTGAATGCCACCGGAGTCGGTGAGCACGATTTCGCAGGCTGAGAGCATCGCAACAAAATCAAGGTAATCGAGTGGGCTGACGAGCGCAATGTTGGGCTGCCCTGCAAGCGCGGGCCTCATCACATCGGCCACATTCGGGTTGGGATGAACAGGGTAAATGATCGCGATATCCTTGCGTTGTGCGATCTTTTGCAGTGCCAGGGAGATCGCCTGCATGCCCTCGCCGAAATTCTCTCTTCGGTGAGCAGTGACTGCGATGATCCTCTTGCCGGCAAAGCGTTCTATGAGCGGTGTGATGGCCGGCGCCAGGTCTGGGTCTGCGGCAATCCTGCTCTTGGCAAAGAGCAAGGCATCGATGACTGTGTTTCCGGTGACGTGGATCGATTGCTCGGCAACGTTCTCGGCGCGCAGGGCCGCCGCTGCCGTTTGCGTCGGTGCGAAGTGAAGGTCGGCGATGACGCCGGTGACCTTGCGGTTCACTTCTTCGGGCCAGGGCGAGTAGATGTTACCACTGCGCAGGCCAGCCTCGACATGGCCTACGGGCACGCGGCGGAAATAGCATGCGAGCGATGCCATCATGGTTGTGAGGGTGTCGCCATGCACCAGCACGCGGTCGGGTCGCATGCTGTCCAAAGCCTCGGTGAATCGGCTTAGGATCCGATTTGCAAGGCATTCGAGGGATTGGTCCGGGACCATGAGATCAAGATCGAGATCGGGAGTGATACCGGCCATGGAGAGGACCGAATCGAGCAGTTCGCGGTGCTGGGCCGTGACGACCACCTTCACGTCGAAACGTCGCGTCTGGCGCAGCGCGAAGACTACCGGGAACATCTTGATCGCCTCGGGCCGCGTCCCGAAGGTTACAAGGATCCGTTGTTTATCGGAGGCCGAATTCATCGACGCAGCATGCCCCTGGTATCGAAGACGATCTTGCCTGCCAGATCAACCGGGGTCAGGTGTCTGAAGGCCGTATGGTCGACCAGAACGACCACGATCTCGGCCTGCCTGAGCCCCGCGTCGAGCGTCACCAGCTGTGCGCCGGTGCCTGCAAGATATCTGGGCAATTGGTCCGTGAAGGGCTCGACCACCAGAACCCGCGGCCCATGGGTAAGGGAAAGCGCCTCGGCAATTTCAAGCGCCGGGCTTTCGCGGAAGTCATCGATGTCCGGCTTGAATGCCAAACCGAGCAGCGCGATCTTTCCTTCAGGCGCAGCCTCGAGCAGCGCGCGAATGCGACGCTCGGTGTGCACGGCCTTATGGTCATTGACCTCGCGCGCCGTGCGCACGAGCCGGGCGGACTCCGGAGCGCCGGCGACAAGGAACCAGGGGTCGACAGCGATGCAATGACCGCCCACACCGGGGCCCGGTTGAAGGATGTTGACGCGGGGGTGTCGGTTGGCGAGGCGGATCACCTCCCAGACGTCTACCCCGATCTCCTCCGCGATCATCGAGAGTTCGTTGGCAAAGGCGATGTTGACGTCACGGAAACTGTTCTCGACGAGCTTCACAGTCTCTGCCACCCGTGCGCTGGTGTAAAGGCAATCTCCCTTCACAAAGCTGGTGTAGAGTACCGCAGCACGCTCGGCACAGGCAGCAGTGACCCCGCCGATTACGCGGTCATTGTGGACCAGTTCATTGACGATCCGCCCCGGGAGCACACGTTCGGGGCAATAGGCCAGCGCGATGTCAGCATCATCATCGCTCCCATCGCGCGGCACCACGATATCGGGCCGGAGAGTGGCAATGATTTCGGCGACCCGCTCGGTGGTGCCAACCGGTGAGGTGCTCTCAACAATGATGCAGGCGCCGGGGACGATCTTGGGGGCAATCGCTCTTGCTGCGGCCTCGACATAGGAGATGTCCGGCAAGTTGTACTCGCCTAGCGGCGTCGGAACCGCAATCATGTAAAAGCTTGCCGTTGGGACCTCGGTCGAGGCGACCAATGTTTGGGCAGTGATGGCATTTCGCACGAGCATTTCGAGATCGCGCTCTTCGATATGCACGCCGCCGCTATTGACCGTATCGACGACGTTTTGGGAGACGTCCACGCCGCATACGCTCCACCCATAGCTGGCGAGCAGGGCAGCGGTAGGCAATCCGATGTATCCGAGGCCGATCACGGCAACCTGGTGCTCGGGCACAACCTGGCCAAGCGCCTTGCGTCCAAGTGCCGCTGTTGCATGGAAAGGAGCATTCATCGTTTCATCGTCCCGGTTGCGCCGCGGGTGATGGCCGCAAAGCCCTTAAAATCGCGTTAGGCTTGCGAACTTCTTACCATTGATCAGTAACGGCCACTTGGCACCCGCCGGACAACTCTTCCGGCTCTTGGCAAGGGCGGGCCGATGATCAGCGCCGGAATCGCCTACGAGCGGTAGCCAGTGCCAATATAAAGCGTCCCTCAGTGACACAGTCGATGGGCGGCCGCGAAGCAAAGCGCTATTTGGGCGGCATGTGGTCCGGAGAGCGATTGTTGTTTCTTCGAGGGACGATTTCCCAGATTTGGCCTAACGTCGGGATCGCAACTACCTTGTGGAGCCAGCAATTGATCAGCTTTCGCAGACCAGAAGCGATATTCAACGTGGCTGGCAACGGGGATTTGCTGAATGCTTACATCGAGAGCATCAGGCTCGCGCCGAATTCTTCGGTGCCCGAGCCCGGAACAGGGATGTTGAAGATCCTCTGCGTGGCGGCAGCCGGCTAGGGATGCGAGCTTAACCCGATATGAAACCAGCGAGCAGAGCCGCAACTTGACCGTCAGGCACGCCGCTAATGATCATGCTTTGTTCTTCCCAGAACATCCCAAAAAATGTATAGAAGCCGCAGAAATCCTAGGGATTTGCCCCTTGGATAGTCTCGGATCGTCCCAGCATTTCCCAGGCGCTCCAGACGTTTTTGTGGGCCTTATGTGGGCTCATGCGAAAACCCCATTGGGAGAAGGCCCACATGCCTCTTACCGAAACCAAGCTTCGCACGCTCAAGAGCAAAGACAAGCCCTACAAGGTCGCCGACCAGCGCGGTCTTTACATCGAGGTCACCCCGTCAGGCGGCAAGCTGTGGCGATTCCGCTACCGGGTCGGCAAGACCGAGAAGAAGCTGTCGATCGGCCCCTACCCCGAAATCAGCCTGAAGGAGGCCCGCGATGTCGCCTACGAGGCGAGACATACTGTCGCGTCAGGCGGTGACCCCGCGCTCGAAAAGCGAAAGAGGAAGATCCGCAACGAACTCCTCTCGGCCCAGACTTTCGAGGCGGTGGCGCGGGAATACATTGAGCAGATGATGGTCAAGAACGGACTAGCCCAGGCGACCCTCGTCAAAGCCAACTACTTCCTCGAGCAGCTCACGCCCGCCATCGGCAAGCGCCCGATCCATGAGATCGAACCCTTTGAAGTGCTGGCGCCCCTCAAGCGCCTCGAGGCAAACGGCAAGCACGAGACCGCAAAGAAGTGCCGCTCTTTCGCCGGGCGCGTGTTTCGCTACGGGGTTGCCACCACCCGCTGCAAATCCGACCCCACCGCGATGCTGAAGGGCGCGCTCGTGACACCGCGCGCTCAGCACTATGCAGCGATCCTCGAGCCCAAGGAGCTCGGCGGTCTCTTGCGCGCCATTGATGACTACACCGGCCACCTGGTCACCAAGTATGCTCTCCAGATCGCGCCGCATGTCTTCGTCCGGCCGGGCGAGCTGCGCCATGCCGAGTGGCACGAGATCGATTTTGAAGACGGGGTCTGGAAGATCCCCGCTGGGAAGATGAAGGCTCGCCGGCCGCATGCGGTGCCGCTCTCGACGCAGGTGGTCGGCTACCTGACCGAGCTTGCCACCATGCTGGGGACCGAAGGCTATGTCTTTCCCTCGGCCCGCAGCGGCATCCGCCCGATGAGCGAGAACACGCTTAATGCTGCCTTCCGGCGCATGGGCTATTCCAAGGATGAGCTGACCGCGCATGGCCTGAGGGCTACCGCCTCCACCTTTCTCAACGAATCGGGCCTGTGGAACCCTGATGCGATCGAACGGGCGCTGGGTCTTTGCGGTACGAAGCCTTACCGGGTCATGCGGATACTGCGGACCGAGGACCAGTCGTGGGCAGAGCGCGTCTGCATGGCGCAGTGGTGGAGTGATTACCTTGATTGTGCAAGGAGAGGTTGGCCGATAACGCTCGCGCTGAAAAAGGACATCACACAGGAACCGCTACGTTTGGTCTGCTGAACGGGCCTCAGGGATATTGACGACTGACCCCGTCTGGCGCTGCTATCGACGCAGGGTGCGAACCGCTTCCAATACGTTGGCTGCCAACTCCGATCGACAGACCAGAAGGTCGGGCATGTAGGTGTCAGGTCGGTTATAGATGAGCCTGCTGCCGTCGATGCGCGAGCAGTGAAGGCCATTCGCCATCGCCACCGCTACGGGCGCACAACTGTCCCACTCGTGCTGGCCGCCCGAGTGCAGGTAGACCTCCGCCTCGCCCCGCACCACCGCCATCGCCTTGGCTCCGGCGCTGCCCATCCTCACTAGCTCTCCGCCCAGCATCCGCGCGACTGCTTCGGCCTCGCGCGCCGGGCGCGTGCGGCTGACGAGAAAGCGGGGCCGTTCGGCCATCGGGCGCAGAGGATATGGCCGATCGGAGCGCAGCACCACCTCGCCCGCAAGCCCCGGCAAGGCTACTGCGCCGAGCACGGGGGCACCGTCGATCGCCAGCGCGACGTGTACAGCCCAGTCGGCTCGTCCCTCGCTGTATTCGCGCGTGCCGTCGACCGGATCGACGATCCACACGCGTGCCTTGGCGAGGCGTCCCGAATTGTCCTTCTCCTCCTCGGACAGCACGCCATCATCGGGCCTTGCGGCGCGGATGGCCTCGCAAAGGAAGCTGTTGGCGGCCGCATCACCCGCCGTGCCGAGCGCCTCGCCGGCTAGGCCCGATTGCTCGCGCACTGTAAGCAAGAGGCGTCCGGCCTCCTCGGCGAGGCTTGCCGCCAGTGCGGCGTCGTCGAGATGGGGTAGGATCATTTGAGCGGCAGGATCTTCGCGATGATGTGCCTTGCCGCTTCTTCGGGGGTCATGTCCACGGTGTTGACGCGGATTTCCGGGTTTTCCGGCGGTTCGTAAGGGCTGTCGATCCCGGTGAAGTTCGTGAGCTTGCCCGCGCGCGCCTTTTTGTAGAGCCCTTTAACATCGCGCGCCTCGGCGACCTCCAGTGGCGTGTCGACAAAGATCTCCACGAACTCGCCCTCGGGCAGCATCTTGCGCACCATTTCGCGCTCGGCGCGGAAGGGGCTGATGAAGGCGGTGAGCACGATAAGGCCCGCATCGGCCATCAGCTTGGCTACCTCTCCCACGCGGCGGATGTTCTCTATCCGGTCGGCCTCGGTGAACCCGAGATCGCGGTTGAGGCCGTGGCGGACATTGTCGCCATCGAGCAGGAAGGTGTGGCGGTTCATCACGAACAGCTGCTTTTCGACCTCGTTGGCGATGGTCGACTTGCCCGACCCCGACAGGCCAGTGAACCACAGCACTTTCGGCTTCTGGTTCTTCATGCCCGCATGGTCATCGCGGGTGATGCTCACCGGCTGCCAGTGAACGTTGTCCGCACGGCGCAGGTTGAAGGCGATCATCCCCGCCGCGACCGTGGCGTTGGTGAACTTGTCGATGAGGATGAATCCGCCGAGCTGGCGGCTGGTGTCGTAGGGCTCGAAGGCGATCGGACGGTCGGTGGCGAACTCGGCGACGCCGATCGCGTTGAGGCCTAGTGTCTTGGCCGCGAGATGCTCAAGGCTGTTGACGTCGATCTCGTATTTTGGCGGCTGGACCGTGGCGGTCACGGTCTGGGTGCCGAGCTTCAGCCAGTAGCCGCGCCCGGGCTTCAATGCCTCCTCGTCCATCCACACGAAGGTCGCGCAGAACTGGTCGGAGGCCAGCGGCGGATCGCCGGCGGCCGCAATTAGGTCGCCGCGACTGCAATCGACCTCGTCGGCGAGGGTGAGGGTTACAGACTGCCCGGCCACGGCCTCGTCGAGGTCGCCGTCGAACGTGACGATGCGGGTGACGGTGCTGGTCTTGCCCGAAGGCACGATCCTGACCTGATCGCCAGGGCGAATGGTGCCGCTGGCGATCTGGCCGGCAAACCCGCGGAAATCGAGATTGGGGCGGTTGACCCACTGCACCGGCAGCCGGAACGGCTGCGTCTGCGCCGCTGTCGCATCGACTTCGACGGTTTCGAGATGCCCGATCAGCGTCGGGCCGGCATGCCAAGGAGTGTTTGCCGAGAGCGCGGTGATGTTGTCGCCCTTGAAGCCCGAGATCGGGACGGCGGTGAAGTCGCCGATCCCGATGCTCGCGGCGAAAGCGCGGTAGTCGGCAACGATCCGGTCGAACATGCCTTGATCGTAACCGACAAGGTCCATCTTGTTCACCGCCAGCACGACGTGGCGGATGCCGAGCAGGTGGACGAGGTAGGAGTGCCGCCGGGTCTGCTGGAGCACGCCCTTTCTCGCATCGATCAGGATCACCGCGAGGTCGGCGGTCGAGGCGCCTGTCACCATGTTGCGGGTGTACTGCTCGTGCCCCGGCGTGTCGGCGACGATGAACTTGCGCTTCTCGGTGGTGAAGAAGCGGTAGGCGACGTCGATCGTGATCCCCTGCTCGCGCTCGGCCGCAAGCCCGTCGACCAGCAGGGCGAAGTCTATCTCCTCGCCCTGCGTGCCGTGACGCTTGCTGTCGCTTTCGAGGGCTGCGAGCTGATCCTCGAAGATCATCTTGCTGTCGTAGAGCAGCCGTCCGATCAGCGTCGACTTGCCATCATCAACCGAGCCGCAGGTGATGAAGCGCAGCAGGCTCTTGTGCTGGTGCTGCTCGAGATAGGCGTCGATATCCTCGGCGATGAGGGCATCGGTCCGGAAGGAGGATTGGCCGTTCATCAGAAATACCCTTCCTGCTTCTTGTCTTCCATGCTCGCCGACTGGCCCTTGTCGATCGCGCGGCCCTGGCGTTCGGAGCCGGTGGCGAGCAGCATTTCCTGGATGATGTCGTTCATTTCCGTGGCCGTGCTCTCGGTCGCTCCTGTCAGCGGGTAGCAGCCCAGCGTGCGGAATCGGACGGACCGGGTGACTGGTTGCTCGCCGGATTCGAGCCGGAAGCGATCGTCATCCACCACCAGCAGCATCCCGTCGCGCTCCACCGTCGGGCGGGGCTTGCTGAAGTAGAGCGGCACGATGTCGATCTTCTCCAGCGCGATATACTGCCAGATGTCGAGCTCGGTCCAGTTCGAGATCGGGAAGACCCTGATGCTCTCGCCTTTGGCCTTCCTGGCGTTGTAGAGGTTCCACAGCTCGGGACGCTGGTTCTTGGGGTCCCAGCGGTGGGCGGCGTTGCGAAAGGAGAAGATGCGCTCCTTGGCCCGCGCCTTCTCTTCATCCCGCCGCCCGCCGCCGAAGGCCGCGTCGAAGCCGTGCTGCGTGAGGGCGCGCTTCAGCGGATCGGTAAGCTGCGCCTGCGAATAGAGCGCGCTGCCGGTGTCGAAGGGGTTGATGCCCTGCGCCACGGCGTCTTCGTTCTGGGCGATGATAAGCTTGAGGCCATACTCGCGCACCGTCCGGTCGCGGTGGGCGAGGAGGTCGGCAAAGTCCCACCCGCTCGCCACGTGCAGCATCGGGAAGGGCGGGGGCGCGGGGTGGAAGGCCTTGCGCGCCAGATGCAGCATCACCGAGGAATCCTTGCCCACCGAATAGAGCATGACCGGGTTCTCCGCCTCGGCGACGACCTCGCGGAAGATGTGGATGCTCTCGGCCTCGAGCCGTTCGAGATGGGTCAGATTGCGCATGGCGCCGCAGGTATAGTCTGCGCGCGGTCCAACAAGCAATTTTGCCTTTTCCTGCCAATGGCCCGCCTTGGGGGCTGGCAATGTCGGCACTTGCTCTACTGAAGGCGGCTTGCTTATGGCTGGACCAAAGGGAGAGATCACATGAGCCAGCCGAAGGGGCCGCTTGCCGGTCTTCGCGTTCTTGAATTCGCCGGGATCGGGCCCGGGCCGCACGTCGCCATGCTGCTCGCCGACCTCGGCGCCGAGGTCGTGCGGATCGACCGGCCGGGGTCGGTGTCGACCAATCCGGTGGTCGATCGCGCGCGGCATCGGCTGGCGCTCGATCTCAAGAGCGAGGAGGGAAAGGCGCAGGTCCGCGCCGCTGCCGCCAGCGCCGACGTGCTGATCGAGGGCTTCCGCCCCGGGGTGATGGAGCGGCTGGGACTGGGGCCCGATGATCTGCTGATGACCAACCCACGACTGGTCTACGCCCGCATGACTGGCTGGGGACAGGAGGGACCGCTCGCGCAGGCCGCCGGGCACGACATCAACTACATCGCCATAACCGGAGCGCTGGCGGCGGTCGGGAGGGCGGGAGAGACCGCCACCCCGCCCCAGAACCTCGTCGGCGACTTCGGCGGCGGGTCGATGTATTGCGCCTTCGGGATCATGGCCGCGCTCTACGAACGCGAACGCTCCGGCAAGGGGCAGGTGGTCGATGCCGCGATCGTCGACGGGGCGACCAGCCTGATGAGCTTCTTCTTCGGCGTGCGCCACCTGCCGCACCTTTCAACCGAACGCGGCAAGGGGATGCTCGGCGGGGCGGCGCATTTCTACCGCTGCTTCACCTGCGCCGACGGGAAGGAGATCAGCCTCGGCTCGATCGAGCCGCAATTCTACGCCGAGTTGCTCCAGCGGGCAGGCGCCCCACAGGAACTGGCGCAGGGGCAGATGAACCCGGCCAACTGGGACGACCACGCCGAAAAGCTGGCCGCGCTATTCGCCAAGAAGACGCGGGACGAGTGGTGCGAGCTGCTCGAGGGCACCGACGCCTGCTTCGCGCCGGTGCTCGGCATCGAGGAGGCGCGCGAGCATCCGCACATGAAGGCCCGGGCCGCCTATGTCGAGCATGACGGCATTTGGCACACCGCCCCCGCGCCCCGCTTCAGCCGCACCCCGGGGGCGGTCCGATCGAGCACCGACGACGGCGCCGAAGTCGTGGCGCGCTGGGCGGAGGCAGGCTGATGGCGGGCAAGTTCTTCGAGGAATGGCAGGTTGGCGAGCGGATCGAGCACCCGATCCGACGCACCGTGACCGAGACCGACAACCTGTTGTTCTCGACCATGACCCACAATCCGCAGCCGCTCCACATCGACGTGGAGGCGGCAAGGGCGAGCGGGTTCGGGCAGATCCTTGTCAATTCGACCTTCACCTTCAGCCTTCTTGTCGGCCTGTCGGTGGGCGAGACGACCCTCGGCACCCTGGTCGCCAACCTCGGCTTCGACAAGGTGGTGACGCCGAAGCCCGTGTTCATCGGCGACACGCTGCGAGCAACCTCCGAAGTCAAGGACTTGCGGGAAAGCCGGTCCCGGTCCGATGCCGGGATCATCACCTGGATCCATGAAATGACGAACCAGCGCGGAGAAGTGGTGTGCCGCTGCGAGCGGTCGGCGCTGATCCAGCGCCGAGGCGTGAACAGTCCTTCGTGCTGATGCGGAGTCCTCCCGCAGGACGACCCATGGCCGAGGGGAAACATGTGAGCAGCATCGGCAAGGTCGTCGGCCGTCTCGAAGAGATCGCTGAGAACAGGGACAAAATCGAGGTCAACGGCCTGTTGTAAACCTTCGGCGACCGCTTTCTCGCGCCGCTGATGCTTATCAGCCCGTGGCGCAGGTGTTTGTCGGCAGGACAGATATAGCTGTAATCATCGTGATCCTAGCTGGGGGCGGAACGCTCAAAGGTAGCCAAAGAAAAGCCGGTTTGGTACAGCGGTAGCGAAGCACGGGGGGCGCGCCCTTGAATTCTGAGACGATAATGAAGTTGGCTCGTCAATTCGACGAGGCACAGATTACATTGGAGGAACTTCGCCGGGATAGCGGTTGCGATACCTTCGTGCGCAAACCCGCTGAGCCTAAGGTCCGTCATCAGACCGCATTGGAAGCAGCGCTGATGGCCTACGAACAGAGGCGATCACGTGCGAAGCATCTGCAGGATGAAGAGATCTTCGGCGAACCTGCATGGGACATTCTGCTCGACCTTTACGCTCACCAGGCCCAGAATGAGCAGGTTTCGGTCAAGAGCGCCTGCATTGGATCTGGTGCACCTGCAACAACTGCATTGCGTTGGCTGAGCGTCCTTGAGGCCAAAGGATTGGTTCGTTCCCTGGACGATCCTAGTGACAACCGGCGGCGGCTTATCCGCCTCACGCCTGAAGGATATGAAGCGATGACCCGTTACCTCAACGAAATTGCAAGATAGCCACGGCTATCGCGGATACGTGCTGCGCACGTTTGTGGAGAGCCAACGGGTCAGGTGGTTGGAGTGCTCATGCGTAAAGCGACCCTTGGGCAGCCGCCAAAGCAGGAGCGGGGCTATCAAGGGTGCCGAAGACAATCGTTACGGCGGCAGCTGATCACGCAACGACCCTTAAGTCATCGGAAAGGGTAACTCGTCGCAAGCCGCGCTAGAATGCTCGCCTGATTTTCAACGGGCAGAGCTGACTGATGTTTGAGGATGCGCCACCAGCAATTGCTGCCCTTGATCTTTCTGATCCGAAATTGCTTTCGTCGGTGCTGGAAGCCGCGAACGATGCGATCCTGATCACTGAAGCTGAGGCCTTAGATTCCCCTCATCCGCGAATTGTATATGCGAACGAAAGCTATACCCGCATGTCGGGCTATAGCCTGCATGAAGTCATCGGTCAGTCGCCCCGCATATTGCAGGGGCGTGGCACATGTCGCGCAACTCTGGACCGGATCAGGCAAAAATTGGCGGCTTGGGAGCCATTTTGCGAGGAACTGCTCAATTACCGGAAAGATGGGACACCGTTCTGGGTCGAGCTCAACGTTCGTCCTCTTGCCGACGATACGGGCTGGTTTACTCACTGGGTTTCAGTGCAACGCGACGTCACTGCGCGCCGCCAGGCCATGGATGCTCTAGCCGAGCACGCAAGGGATCTCGAAGAGGCACAGCGCCTCGCAAAGCTGGGTACCTGGAGATTGCCGGTCAGGTCGACACGAGTTTCTTTTTCAGCCGAAGTTTGCGCAATGATTGGCGTTTCGCGCGGGGTTACCTCGATACACACTGGCCAGCTTCGTCAGTCGATGGAAGCTCGATCCATGAGCGCGGCGCGCAACGCACTCGATCGCATCATGCTGCTCGGGGAAACCGCCAGTTTCGAGCTTCAACTCTTGCGTGACGGTCTCTCCTTTCGGACCATCTGGGTCGAAGGCCATCCCGAGCGAGACCGTGAAGGTAACGTCATTGCGGCCCGGGGACTGTGTCAGGACGTTTCAGAGCGCCGCAATATTGAACACGCCTTGATGTGGAATGCGACCCATGACGGCCTTACCGGCCTGTTCAACATAGAAGGTCTGCGCACGCAGGCGGCAGGGATCCTGGGCCGCGCACGATCCCAGCGGGACGCGGCGATAGTGGGGCTGGTAGATCTCGATCATCTGAAACTGGTCAATGATACGCTCGGGCACGCTGTCGGAGACGCCCTCATCGTCGAAGTGTCACGAAGGCTCCAGGGGTTTTTCGGCGAAGGTTCATGTGTTGCCCGGCTTGGCGGCGATGAGTTCGTATTCATTGAGAGAACCAAGGATGACCAGAGCGCGCTTGAGCAGCGTTTGCATGACCTTGTCAGCCTCCTGAAGCAGCCGTTCGAGTATCACGGCAGGCAACTCGATTGCAGCGGCAGTGTGGGAGTGGTCGTGACTTGCGAGTTCGAGCCTTCGCTGGATAGCCTTCTTCGCAATGCAGACCTTGCGATGTATCGCGCAAAGGAGATTGGGCGCGGGGCATTCGCGTTCTTTTCTTCAGATCTTCAGGCCAGTGTCGAGCGTAAGGTTGCCCATCTCGATCTTGCAAGGCTAGCGGTGGGCAGCAAACTGGTTGTCCCGCATTTCCAGCCGAAGGTCTCGCTCGAGACAGGCGCGCTTGTTGGGTTTGAGGCTTTGTTGCGCCTCAAGGTCGGTGATCGCATTCTGCCTCCTTCCGCCGTCGAACATGCATTCGAGAACGTCGAACTTGCAACGAGGCTTGGCGACGAGATGTTGCGGCGCGTGCTGGAGCAAATCCGACAATGGCGCCTAGAGAATTTCGAGTTTGGTTCGATTGCGGTTAATGTGTCGGGCGCCGAGTTGCTCCGCTCTGGCTATCCCCAACGCGTGCTCGAGGCGCTGACGCGCGCCAACGTTCCGCCCAGCGCGCTGGAGATTGAGGTGACTGAGGGCGTCCTGATCGGTCGTGGCGCCGAGCGAGTAGCGGGCGCCATCCGCCAGCTACGCGATGCTGGAGTGAAGATCGTCTTGGATGACTTTGGCACCGGCTATGCATCCCTGACCCATCTCAAGTGCCTTCCGATTAGTGGGATAAAGATCGACAAGAGCTTTGTCAGCGACATGCTGGAGGACGAAAGTGACGCATCGATCGTGCGAGCCTTGGTCGGGCTTGCTGATGCCCTAATGATTGACCTTGTTGCCGAGGGCGTCGAGACCGAGGAGCAGGTCAAGTTCTTGCGCGATTGTGGCTGCAAGGTGGCACAAGGATTTCTGTTTGGCCGACCCGTCGGTGCTCAAGAGATACTCGGCGCGAGAATTGATCATAGCCCCAGCTATCTTCGTGAGGAGTTCAAGGGGCGAACCAGGCGAGGTACTTCTAGTACGAGCCGCACACGGTAGGGGCCCAAAAGCGCCCGCGAAGGCCCGTGAATTACAGGTTGGCGAGGTCGGACCGGGGCCTGATCGTTCACGACCGGCAGGTTGAATGTCAGATGCCGCCTGCAGCCGAAGTGCCGGTCCAGAGTCGGCTCCTACTCAGGTCATGGCAGAGCATGGCTAAGAACGCGAATGGGCGGCTTTTACGTTGGTTTGGACTTGTGGCATCCGGCGCCGAGCGGCCTGGTGGAACAACCTCGTCAATCAGCCATGGCGCATCATGTCCATCGGCATGCGGCAGTGGACGCATGGGTCCTGATCAGCGAGTCTTGGTAACAGACCTGAAGCTCGGTCCCTGAACGGAGCGATCACTGCCGCAGTCTCGAGGCGTGATCTTCCATGCCGCGGCGGTCTTGACATTTATTGTCCCGCTTGGCGTGTTCGGGACGCTGGTAAAAGCGTCACTTAGGTCTCTTCATACAGACTGGCGTGAGCCCGCATTCTCAAGGAAACACCATGTCTCAGCCCTCGACCGAACTCTTTCTGAGCCGAACGACCTTGCGCCAAATCGAAATCATGCATGCCCTTGATCATCATGGCTCGATGTCGAAGGCCGCGAAGGCGCTCGGCATGTCGGTCGCAAACGTAAGTCGCGTTTCAAAACGTTTCGAGACCAATCTTAACGTCCAGCTTTTCGAGGGCGACGGGCGGAGACGTGTCCTGCGAAAAGAGGCCCGAGACATTCTCGGCCTCTTTAAAGCGCTCCATAACACAATCGAGGATCTGCGACCTCGGATCGAGCGGCTCAGGATCGAGGCTTGAGACTTATTGCAAGACCATCGCGAGCCCGCGACAAGTTGGGCCTTCGGGCGCCACGCCAAATCCGCACCACGATCCGGTGTTTCGGGGCGTCGCTTGCGCCAAGCGCCACGCGATCGTGCTCCAAATCGGCGAGCCCGGGGGCATGACTGATATCCGCACCTTCATCGCACAAAAGATCGATCGCTAGCGTCTCGTCCCGCGCCTCAAGAAGGCGGCGGCGCATCTCGGCATTTCCACACGCTTTATCTTGAGATTGCTGGGCCGGCAGGGCACGCGCTTTCACGAGCTGGTCGAGCAACTGCGCAATGGGTACGCTCTGGCGCTGCTTGGAGACACCTGGCCGCCGCTCATGATGTGGTGGGTGCGCTGGGGGGCAGCGACATGTCGAGCTTCGCCCTCTCGGTTCGCACGCGGTTCGGCGACACGCCGGGCAACCTCAGGGAGCAGCCGCAAAGGCCGATGCTGCCGTGCCCGATCTGGCTCGAAGCAAACTGGCTCCATCCGCGCGCTACCTAAAGATTGTTGACCCATGGCACCAAATTGGGAGTCTCCTGCCGAGCCTCGCAAGCGAGATTGTTTGAATAAGGAACAAGTGGCCCGAGGCGGGTGATAGCAATCAGCCCGGCCGCCGGATTACGGTCGTGGATAGGGATGTCACCGGATCGTCTGGCGCAGCCACCCGATCATTGGAATCGCTGTTGCACGGGTGGAAGTTGGGGCTCCCCGGCGAGTCTTTTGACGCAGACGGCAATTTCCGCCTTTAAAGAGGGCGGCCGTTTGGGTCGACTGAGCACCCCCCCTTAAGTCTGATCCTGAATGAGGGCGACCCGGACCACTGAGATAGGTCAGAACCTCATGCTCAAGAGGGGAGAGTCGGTGTGGAGGGCTTTGGCGCACTTTGCCGCAAATTCGCCGGGGTGAGCTACTCCCTGGCGTCGACAGCAGCAGTGCATCTGGTGGATCGATCTGCGGGCTGCCGTCGCGAAGGTGCTCGAGAAGCACGAGTTGCCGGAGCTCACGGCAGCCTTGAGCAGGCGAAGGATCTGGGGAACATGTCTGATAAGGCGGCTCGGTGGATGGCGCTGCGGGATGCCATGGGCGCGTTCTGGGATGCACCGATTGAGCTGTGTCCGCCGATCGCGCGTACAGGTGACGGGGGCGCGATCGGCGGAGGACCAGATCCGCAGGACAATCGTGGGTGAGACGCTCGACTGCGAAGGCCCGAATAGGCGATCTCAGTTTCGATGATCGCAAGCGGGGCATACGCATTGCTACTGCCCAGGCCTCGCGTCGAGGAAAAGCCTGCACCTCTCCATCCCAAACATGCGGGGCGAGCGGCGGGCTACGACCGAGGTCGCAGCCGCCCCGCGCCATCCGCTATGCCCTGCGCCCAAAGTGTAGGAAACGGCATGTCGGGACTAACTGGAAAACGACTGTGGATTGCATAGCCCCCAATCTGGCGCCACTTTGGCCGATCTCATCATCAATGAGGGAAGGATGGGAGGCAAAGGCCGTACCGCTCTCGGAAGTGTGCCGGCGGACGAGCGGAGAGATGCGGGCAAACTTGTTTTGCTCGTAAGATCGATGGGAGCTGACGTGTTCCCTTGAAATCTGACTAGCCGCTGGCAGATTCCGACGCCAAGGAGCCGGGCGATATGAAGCGAAGCAGGTTCAACGAAGAGCAGATCATTGCTATCTTGAAGGAGCAGGAAGCGGGCATGGCGACGGCATCAAAACCGGGTGCAGCCCTGCAGAGTGCTTCGTAGCGCGGCAGCAGAATTGTCGAGCGAAGCTTCGCCTTCCAAACGGCCGTTGATGCGCAGCATCACCGTTCCACGTTGTTGCATCAGGAGGGGGACGAGCTCGGTGCCAGACACGCCGCCGATCCATTGCGTGCCGCCTGCGTTGGCGCGTTGGACGGGTATATTGACGAGGCGCCCGGAAAAATTCCAGGTCATCGTCATCATGTCGATTGTAGCAGGCTTGTTAAGGAGCATTAACATGAACGGCTTGCCACCTTCGCAATAGAGGCTGAGTGACTCGATGTTCGGCGACGCGGCAGCGCTGACATAGGCAATGGGAGCGCGCCCTTGGACAGGCACGACTTCCCACGGGGTTCCAGGCAAGGGAACCGCCGTTTCCGGCGGGCTATTGTCCAACATCTTCTTGATATCCGGGGCCACGGGCAGCCGAGCCCCGCTCGGCGGAGAATAGATTGTAAGCTTACCCCGCTCCCAAAGGCCCACCTGCACTTCCCGTCGAGCCGGGTCGATCATCAGATAGGCTTGCTCCACGCCCCCCTGATGCGGGGCGTTACCTGAAAGATAGTAATAGCGTCCCGCGCGCTGGAGGGGCGAGACGGCTGACAGGTTTTTCTGAAATACAGCCATTTTCGGCCCGAGCAGCGTCTTCAGGGTGGCCGCCACCGCGCCTTTGTCGAAGATGTCTATGTTATCCTTCGAATACTCTCCCGGGTATTTGCCGACGAGATTGGCAAGATTGTTCCATTCTGCCGGAATGCCTTGAACCGCGACTGCCGCCTCTGGTCGCGGTGGTGGGGGCGTGCCGGCAGGGGCGCTGCCCTTGCACAGAGTGAAAAGGCCGCCGTTGGTGAAAGCGGCATGGAACGGATCGGGGCGTCCGCCCGGCGGAAGATCGGGATCGAAGCGGATGACGCCGGGCTTCTCGCCATCGTTCACAAACATGATCACCCGCCCATAGTCATTTTTGCTCACTGGGAAGGGGAAAAAGACGGCCGTAATTCCCTCGTAGCTCGGGCCCATAAAGGTGAGCGCATACTCAACCCTCTGCGGTTTCACCTCGCGGCCCTTGGCGCGAAACAGCATGCCATTCTCGTCAATCACGACGCGTGGCTCCTTCGAGCAGTCTCCGGCCGGTGCATAGCTGCCGAAGATGTGATCGAGGCCCTGACGCTCTAGATTGGACAAAGGGAGCGCTTGGGCGACTGCCAAAAAGAGTGCAGAAAGGCTGGCGCCTGCCAATACCAAACGAAGTCGGCGAGCTTGTCTCGCCTGAAGGTATAGCGTTCGCATAACCACTCCGCCCTGAGTCGGTAGATCCGCGTCCGATTGCTGGTCGACTTTGAAGCAAATCGATTTGCCGCAACACAAGTTAACCCACATCTGCCTCATTCGTCAAAGGACCAAGGCTGTATGTAGTAAGCGGTGCGTGGCGCGTTCCAGCTTTGGGCTGGAGGCATGGAACATGCAAAGAGGAGTAAAATCGCTTTTGGGTCCGCTTCAGCTTCCTGTATGTCGAGCATCGGGGAACGCACACAAAAGACCTGCCAACCTTAACCCGCGCAGGCCCAGTCGGCTGCAGCCCCAGACCCGGTCGTTCACGGAGCTCTGATCCAACGTTCACTTGCGCTAGGAACCGTCATTCCGCTTTTGGGACTGCGCGAGGAACATGCTCATGACCGCAGATGGGAGAATGCGGAATGGCGGCTATGATCAGAACTCGCTCCAGTCGTCCTCGTCCTGAGCGGCGACGGGAGCTGGTTTGCGAGCGAGGTTGCCTGTGACAGGGGGCGGCGGTGCGGCTTTGCGGGCTGGCGGGTTTATAGCCTCAGGCTTGTGCGCCCAAGGGGCAGCGGCAGGGGCAGGCGCCGGTTTTGGCGCATATGCGGCGGCTGGCTGGCCTGCGTTGCTTACCCGGAACTGCGCTACCAGCTCGCTGAGGCGCTGGGCTTCGGACGACAAGCTGCGCGTGGCCGCCGTTGCCTGCTCCACCATCGCAGCATTTTGCTGGGTCATGCGGTCGATGGTGCCGACCGCCACATTGACCTGCTCCAGATTGGTGGCCTGCGCCGCCGTGGTCTCGGCGATTTCGTTTACCTGTTGAGTGACCGAACCGACCTGCGCGACAATCTCCGCCAGCAAGGTGCCGGTTTCGCCGACTAGGCTCACGCCGTCGCCAACATGCGCGGTCGATTTGCCGATCAGCGCCTTGATGTCACGCGCGGCGTCTGCGCTACGCTGGGCGAGGGCGCGCACTTCATTGGCGACCACGGCAAAGCCCTTACCCGCCTCGCCCGCGCGCGCGGCCTCGACACCTGCGTTCAGCGCAAGCAAGTTGGTCTGAAAGGCGATCCCGTCGATTACATCGATAATCTGGGTGATTTCCTTGGCCGATTGTTCGATGGCGCCCATTGCAGCGATTGCCTTGCCGACCACGGCACCGCCTTCTGTGGCGCGAGCGTGGGTCTGTGCAACCGCAAGTTTGGCGGCCCCAGCGTTATCAGCCGACTGGCGGGTGAGACTGACCGTGGTGCCGATCGATGCGGCGGTTTCCTCAAGACTGGCGGCCTGCTGTTCATTCCTTAGGGCGAGGTCCTCAGACGCGGCGCGGATTTCTTCAGAGCCAGTCTGGACTCCAATTGCGGTGGCGCGCACCGCCGTAATCATCGTTTCGAGCTTGGCGACCGAAGCGTTGAAAACCTCGCCGAATGAGTCGACTTCCTCGATCCCGGTTGATGAGACTTTCTGGTCGAGCCGGCCATCCTCGAGAGCCCTCATGGCGGCGAGGATGGTATTCATAGCTTTGCGGTGAGGGGTGACGTCCGTCGCGATCTTGACGACTCGTTCGACCTTTCCCTGCGCATCGAAGACGGGGCCATATGTCGCTTGAAGCCAGATTTCGTTGCCCGATTTGGTGATGCGTGGATAACGCGCTGTAAAGCTTTTCCCAGCCCTTAGATCAGCCCAGAACTGTCCGTATTGGTGAGTATCAGCGATTTGGGACGAGCAAAATATGCGATGATGGCGCCCTTGGATCTCAGCAAGGCCGTATTCTACAGCATCACAAAATGCCTCATTCGCGTCTAAGATCGTTCCATCGGGGGAAAATTGGATAACTGCCTGCGTGTTCTTTACAAGTTGCAACAGGGCATCGTCGAACGCCGACCGCGGAGGGGTCCTGAAACTAAACATGGCCTGTATTCTCCGAGGCGGGAGCACGGTCAGCCCGCCCCACGTGGAACACAACATCTCCTGTCAGCCGCTAATAAATAGCAAAGTCTACGATCCGTATTAGCGCTCGACCCAGTATGGCGGCCGCAGCTACAGGAGGGCTGGCGGTTCGAAGCTTAATTTTGCCACCGAAAGCTCAGTCGTCGGATGGCTGGTTTGGGGTCACTTCCTGGATGGCAGGAATTTTCCAGAAGTAAGGCAAAGCCGCAATCCGCGGCTGGAATGCGCCGTGGCGGCTGCCGTTAGATCCGCCAAAAATTAAATTCAGTATCCCGCGTTCGCCCGCGGGTCGCCCAAGTGGGCAGGCCGCGGCAGCGCGATCATTCCTTGTCCTGCCAATCCTCGCGGCGAAAAACGAGAAGCACGCATCCGGCGGAATGGTGCGTGAATGCAGGAACATCGCGCATGATCGGGCCGAAGCCGCGTAGCGATGCCTCCACCCCGGTCTCGTGCCGTTGGCCATTCGCATCGATCCAGTACCGACGGCCATAGCCGCTGAAGAGGCAGCGTGCAGCACCCTTCGGAGTGTGGAAGGCCGGCAAATCATGGGCCGGATGGCGCCCGGATTGCAAAGGCACATAGAGGTTGGGATCGAGCGCATCAGTCAGTGGCGGTCGTAGGCCGGCCGGCCCCTTGCCCTGAACCGCCTGGAGCTCGTTGGTCGTCACCGGCGGCTGCACGACCGGCCCCCCGCCGCCCGAAACCGTCTCGAACACCGGGGGATCAAGCGGTCGGAGGACGACAACAGGTTTTGGGTCGGAGCCGGGCGGAAGGGAGCCAGAGGGGATCGGTGGCCTCCAATGAGTTGGCGGTCGGGGGCGCGGCCTGGCGATCACTGGCGGAACCTTGTTGCCGCCGGGACCCGTGATCGTCACGATCACGCCAGTGTCCCCGATCACCGGCCCTTGTCCACCGTCCGGGACGGACAAAGGCGGTACATTGATCGGCTGGACCATCGGCGGCTGCGCCAGCGGCGGCTCGAGCACCGGCTGCGCCACCGGTGGCTGCTGCAGCGGGGGCTGCGCGAGTGGCGGCTGCTGGGTGACCGGCGGCTGGACAATCACCGCCGGATGTCGACTATCCGGCGGGCGCTTCGGAACATAGGGAAAGGTAGAGACGGGGATCTGCGGCGGCGTCTGGGTGCCGGACCCGGTGGTCGACGGCCCTTGTTGGGTCACCGGCGGTTTCGCGTCGGTCTATAGCCTGCTCGGCTCCGGGTCCTGAACGGGGGCGGTAGCTGAAAGGCCGTCCTTTTCAGGGGTAACTTGAATGTCGCCCTTCAGCACTGATCAAATACAGGGGAAAGGCGGGACAGTGAGCCATCCCGCCCCACAGCTCCTCAATAGTAGACGAAGTCTTGCCCGGTGAAGACGTTCACCAGATCACCGGGCAGCATTACGGCAGAGCGGCCAGAGATCACCATGGAGCCGAGCAGGGCGCCGACGCTGTTGCCGCGCCCTTCCTGACGATGCTTTCCGGTCAGCGCGATGCTACGGCCGTTCACGCTCACACTGTTGAACGTGACCTCGAACTTACCCGACTTGCCGCCTATAGCGCGGCCAGTCTTCCACGTGATCGTTCCAGTAACAGCCGATCCGCGACGGATGACGACCTTGGTCCCCTCGACCACATCATTGACGACCCGGAACATGACCTGCTGCCCTTCCTCCACGTGCTTGCTGCTGATTTCTTGAGCAGGTGTAACCACGAGCATGGTCCCTGACGGAAGAACAAAGCTGCCGGGCTGCGGACCCGGAACGGGCGCGGGAGCATTGTCTGCGGGGGCGGGCGCGGTTGCTGCTTGTGCCATGACAACTTGAGGAGCAGTCAGAAGGGATGCAGCAAGGAGAATTCGGAGCATTGAGGTTCTTCCATCTAGTTTCGATGGTTTCTCGTTTACGGTCAGCCTTTTAACAAACTGTATGCTGGGTGAAGGCGGCATGTCCCGCCACGGCTGGATACAATTCACTTTTCCCGGACGCATATCGCAGCGCATCGGCGAGCTGCCCGTTATCGCAACGCCCGCCGCTGCAAAGCCGCCACTTGCGGCCTGAGTAGGGCAGGGCGGCTGCCGACCCAGATAAAGTCGTTCACGAAGCGGAAATCAAACGTCCGGTTCCGCCGGACGCCGCCATTCTGATTTCGGGATCCCGCATCGGCTCCGCTGATGACTAAGATGGGTGGATAACGGAATGGCAGCTTTCCCGCACCGCTTGAAAACCAAGTGAATGGAGGGAGGTAAACAAAGTCCAGGCTTGCTCGCCTTATCCAAATAAGCTGCGCGCCCCAACAATTACGGTTGATCGACTGCCAAATCGATCGCAAATCCCCAGCGCGAATAGGTGTCGACCAGATCGGGCTGCCGCGCGATCGCATCGGCGATGTCCTGCTCTGCCGTTGCGTCGTCCTGCTTCAGCTTGATCAAGCCACGCAGCAGAACGGATGGCGCCTGCCACGGGGCTAGTTGCAGCGCTTCTTCGATATCCGCCCGAGCTTTCTCAAGCTGACCGGCGCGCAGATGGTACATCGCCCGGCTGTCCAAAGCCTGCGCCGGGTTTTTCCCTCGTTCGACCGCAAGTCGGCACGCTTCCTCGCCCCGTTCCAGCTGCACCTCCCAGGTTCCGATAAACCAGCACTTCGCGTTAAGGAGCGTCGGATCGCTAGGAGACTCGGCCAACACGTCTTCGATCCGGGCGAGGCCTGCGTCCTTGTCGCCCTCGATCGCGTCAAGTTCGGCCAATTCAAAGGCGATCAATCGCTGCGCGTCGGTGTCGCCGCTTTGCTGCGCCAGCAGGTCTCTGGCTTGGCTCAACTGGTTCAGATGAGCCAAAGCATTGGCCAGCCTCATCCCTGTGGGCGGCAAGGGATCGAGCGCATAGGCGCTCTCCAGATCGGCCTTGGCAGAGGCCCAGTCGCGCATCCGGATATGCATCTCCGCCCTTTGCTGGAAAAGCTCGGCCGATGCCTTGATGTCGATGGCAGCGGACAAATCCTTGGCCGCCCCTGCAAAATCAAAGGTCGCTATGCGAAAGCGGGCGCGCGCTTCAAGCGGGGCGATCTCATCGGGCTTTTTGGCGATCGCCTTGGCATAGGCATCTTCCAGCGGCTGCAAAGCGCTGCGGTCGGTCTTGCCCGCGAAACGCCATCTGCGCGGCGCATCGTCCGGCGTGGAAAACGTCAGCTTCTCACGGGCGATGGCGGCGGCCTTGCGCCGCTCTTCGGGAAGCTGCTCAGGCGAAATCTCGCCACCCAGGCTGGTCACCTGTTCGAGAAACTCGATCTCACGGCCGACCACCTGGACCTTGCGCGAGAATACTTTGCCAGCCGCTTCTGCCTCGAATTGCAGCTTGCCTTTCACGTCCAACTCGCTCGAATCCAGCGGCAACTTGGCGCGCATCACATAGATGTCCGAAGTCCGCCGACCGACGGAGACGGGCAGATCCTGCCATTGCTTCTCGGAGCGGTTGGGGGTGAATTGTGCCGCCTTGGCCATGCGACCTGGGGTGAACTCACCCCGGTTTTCGGTAAACTTGAAGAGCGGGGGAAAAACGCCTGTGATCGTCAAAGTAGCCTGACTGTCGTCCGCGCCCTGTTCGACCACGGTGTCGATGATCTGGGTGCCCTCACCCATATTGGACGCGAGACCATTGGCAAGGGCCTCCTTGGCCTTGTCGCTCTGGCCGTTGATCTGCACGGCGCGCGGCCCGACCATCATGACCTTGACCGATCCGAGCACCGGAAGATCAAGGCCAGCCGATCCGTCGAACTCCAGTTGCATCTCGGCTTCGGGCGCAAGCGGCAAGGTCTGCGCAATCGTTGTCAGCGTCGCGCCGTCTTCCTGGAGCGGGAGGTAATATTCAAACGGCGGAACATTGCCGATGATGGCAATGTTGGCCCCTACCGAAGTCCCATCAAGAAAGTATTCCTGCCCGTCGATCACGGCCCTAACTAGGACATGATTGAAGGCTCCCGGTATTGGCAAGGACTCAGGCACTGCGTTGCCGAGGTTCGTCGACACCAGAACGGCCTGCGCCTCGATCCCAAGCCGGTCCAGCACCGCCAGCAGCATTACCGTTTTGGCTTTGCAGTCACCATATTTCAAACGCCAGGTTGTAGCGACGCTCTGGGGGATATAGTTTCCGCCATCGAGCCCGTTCAACAAGTAACGGATGTCTTCCTGCACGAGCTCCAACGCGGCGACCGCCTTTTCGAGCGTTGAGACTGGGCGCGCGCCAATCGCGTCGACCTTGTCAGCTAAGTCGGTCAGCCCATCAAGGCTCCCTTTCGTAAAATAATAGGGTGCCATCGTCTGGGCAACGTCGGCCCAGTTTGCGAAGGTTCCAACCTGAAGGGTGGGCGGCATCCGATACCGAAGAGGTGCATCTGCTGGCGGCGGGTCAGCGGCAGGCAATGGCAAGGCAATCTCAAGCCATTGGTAGCCATCGCGGGTCACCGGCGGGCTGATTTCGACGCTGCTTGACGTCTTGTAGCTGACGTCCATGCTGACCGGCCAGGACACCATCACCCGCGTGTAATCTGCCTCCGGAGCGGCGCGGCCCTGCAGCATCACCGATATCGCGTTGCCTTTCGCATTCGAGGTCTCACGCGGCAGCCTGATCTGGCTTTGCACATCACCCTTGAGTGCCTGATCCGACAGCGTAATCGAATAGCGCGTCCTGACCTTATCTCCGACAACCAGTCCGGGCACCGCCAGCGTCGCCGTCAGCGATCCATCGAGAACCCCCATCTCCAGCAACTGCTCTCGGCGCAGAACTTCGAGGCCTTTGCCCTGATCCAGCACGTTGATGATCTGGCCGTCGCGCAAGATCACAATTTCATGGATGATGAGATCGCCCTTGTCGGGCAGCCATTGGAACTTCAAAGTGCCGATGTCGGACATGTCCTTGACATCGGAAAGCCGGTAAACCCTGTCATGGTAATCCCAGCGCAGGCCATCTTCGATACGGACCTGTTGATCCGACACGATCAGATCATTGTTTTCGCCCCTGTCGACCGAAGCGACGGAGACGGCATCGACCCAGCCGGGTGCCGCTTCATATCGCGGGGCTTCCCCTGCTTGCACCGCGTAACAATATGCCAAAGCTGTCGCAGACGCAGCAATGCGATAAACTGAGGCGCGCTTCATGCGAGCGCTCCTAGCTGGATCAACGTCAAGTGCGACCTCACGTGTTCAGTTGCTGCGCGAATTTATGGGAAAACGTTCACTAAGCAAATGAAAAATGACAGCTTTGAGCAGATGAACTCGATCCTCAAACTGGACACGAAATATACGGGCAAGATGCTTCGGTCTGTTCGGATCGCGCTTGGATTTCTACGCGTCGTCAGAAAGGCACCGCTAGCCCTTCGGTGCCTGTGGCTGAACAGCGCTAAATATTTGGGCCCACGTCCGGAATGGGGTCGGTTGCTGAATGTCCGGTATTGGGGAACGAACCTTGAATAGCGGCCATTCGTAGCCCGCGCGGGACAGCGGCGGCCGCCGACCCAGAAGCGGTCGTTCCCGCTCAAAACAAAGAACGTCTGAATCCGCCGAAAGCTGCCATGCAGCTTTTGGGACCGGAGACCTAACCCGCTGATGACTTGATGTGCACCGCTGCTTGTTGCGGGGCACTGGTAGAGTCCGGCTCTCTCATCTTCCCCGCCAAGATCGACCACAAGCGCGGCTTCGCCGGCAAGCTCTGGATCGGCCATGATCTTGGGCAGGTCAGGCTCGAGGCGACCGGCGGCTATGTGCGCGCCGGTGTCGGCAAGGGCGGCAAGGAAAAGGCGGCTGCCTCTGCGCTAGGCCGGTCTCTTTGCGTTGCCGCGCGAGGGGACCGACCACCTTTTCGCGGTCTGCTGCAGCTTGATACCTTGGGTGGGCTGCATCAGAATGCCCTTTTCTGCCGACACTTGCCACATCGTCCTTGACATAAATGAACGTTCACTTATTGAAAGCGTCATGAGAAAGCCGATTCACCCCCAGCGCACGCTGGGTCGCCCCATCAACTCCGAAGCGCGCGCGCAGCGGCGGGCGCAGATTCTCGATGGCGCGCGCGCCTGCTTCCTGCGCAAGGGCTTCCATGCCGCCACCACGGCAGAGATCAGCGCCGAGGCAGGCGTCAGCGTCGCCAACCTCTACCAGTATTTCCCGGCCAAGGACGACCTCGTCAAAGCTCTGATTGAGGACGACCTTGCCGAGGACCTAGCGCTCGTGCGGGTGGTCGAGGAGGCGGGCAGCCTGCGGGAGGGGCTGGAGACGATCGGCGTGCTGCTGGCGGCAGAGCCCGCCTATGTCGAACAGACCCGCCTCAAGCTCGAGATCGTCGCCGAAGCCGCGCGCAATCCGGTGATCGCCGCAGTCGTCGAAGACGCCGACGCCAAGATGGTCAAGGCGATGGCCGCGCTGCTCGAGCGCCGCCAGCACGCTGGCGAGGTCTGCAAGGACGCCGATGCCACCGTGATCGCCCATCTCATTCTTGCGCTCTATGACGGGCTCTACGGAAGGCTTGCCTTTTCGTCGGAGAACGCCGCCGCGATGACCCTTGCCGCAAACCAGATGATCATCGCAGCCTTCACCGAAGGGTCGCAGCCTGGCGCCTGACGCTGCGCCCCCCGAGCCTCTTTTTCACCCCGCCTTTCCGGCGGGCTTTTTTTGGAGCCAAATGTGAGCAAGCAATCACTTATATTAAGCGGGGTGACAGCATCCGCTCTCGCCCTTGCGCTCTCCGCCTGCAGCGGCGGCGAGGAACCCGCTGCCACGCTGCCGCGCACCGTGCTGGTCGCGCCGGTCACGACGCCCCAAGGCGGCGAAGCGCTCGCGATCGGGACCGTGCGCGGCGAGAACCAGGGGATGGTCGCGGCCGCGCAGGGTGGCCGCGTGCTGGCGCTCTACGTCGATGTCGGCGCGCGCGTCACGCAAGGCCAGGTGCTGGCCCGGCTCGATGCCGCTGCGGCGCAGCTGCGCAGCCGCCAGGCCGAGGCCGAGGCGCGTCAGGCCGGCATTGTCGCCGAGGAACGCGCCCGCAACGCCGATCGCGCCGCCAAGCTTCACGCCGATGCCGCCGCCTCCGACGCCGAACTCGAAGCCGCGCGCGGCGAGGCCCGCGCTGCTGCCGCCGCCAGCGATGCCGCCCGCGCCGCCGCCACCGCCGCGCGGCGCGACGCTGCCGAAGGTGTGCTGCGCGCGCCCGTAAGCGGGGTCATTGCCGAGCGCCGCACCAGCCTCGGCGCGGTGCTCGCACCCGGCGAGGTCGCCTTCGCGATCGAGGGCACGGGCGAACGCCTGATCGATGTCGTCCTGCCCGAGACGCTCGCCCGCACCCTGAGGCCCGGCGATGTGCTGGCCTTCCGCCATCCCGGCGGCGCGGGCGAGGCGCGGGTCGCCGGCATCAGCGCCCGCGCCCACGGCGGCGGGGGCGGGCGGATGGCGGTGCTCGCGGTGATCGCGGGCGATCCCGCGCCCGGCCTGGTGGTCGACCTTGCCCTGCGCAGCGATCCGGGCGCCGCCGTCAGCGTTCCCCTGGCGGCCGTGCTCAAGGGGCGCGGGGGGAGCGAGGCCGTGCTCGTGGTCGGCGCCGACAAGCGCCTGCGCCAGGCGCCCGTCACGCTCAAGGGCCTTGCCGGGTCGCAGGCGCTGGTCACCGGCAAGCTCGCGCCGGGCGAGCTTGTGGTCGCGGCCGGCGGCGAGTTCCTCGAACCCGGCCTCACCGTCCGGCCGCAGCGCGCCCAGCGCTGATCCTGCCTCTTCCTCTCCCAAGGACCGCCCCATGTCGATCACCGCCGCGGCGCTCAAGCGCAGCCGCTTCACCCTTGCCGCCGCCATCGCCCTGTTCCTTTCAGGGCTCGTCGCCATGCTCGATTTTCCCGCCACCGAAGAACCCTTCGTCGAGGTGCGGGTGGCAACCGTCGAGGCCTATCTGCCCGGCGCCAGCAGCACGCGGGTGGAACAGCTCGTCGCGCGTCCCGTCGAGGACAAGCTGCGCGAGATCGCCGACATCAAGACCATCGAGACGACGGTGCGCCCCGGCTCGCTGATCACCACGGTGACGCTCCACGACGGCACCCCGGCCGCGCGCATGCCCGCGATCTGGCAGAAGCTGCGTGCCAAGCTCGCCGAGGCCCGTGCCGGGCTGCCTGAGGGCACCAGCGACTACGTGATCAACGACGAGTTCGCCCGCGTCGCGGTGCGCAGCCTCGCGCTCACCGGCAAGGGCTACAGCGCCGGCCAGCTCGAGGACTGGGCCAAGGCGGCGCGCGACCGGCTGCAGTCGGTCGAGGGCGTGGAGCGCATCTCGCTCCACGGGGTCCGGCCCGAGCGGGTGTTCGTCGAACTCGCCCCGCAGCGCCTCGCCGCCACGGGCCTCACCTACGACAGCCTCGCCGCGCAGCTTGCCGAGCACAACATCGTCGCCTCGGCCGGGGCGATCGACACCGGGCGCCGCCTGCTCGCGATCGAGCCGAGCGGCGACCTGCCGGACGAAACCGCCCTCGCCGGCATTCCCGTCGCGCTGCCCGACGGCACCAGCCTGCCGCTCAGCGCGCTCGGCAGCATCGCCCGCGGCCCCGCCGACCCGCCCGAACTCGCCGCGCTCTTCAACGGCGAGCCTGCGGTGGTGCTCGGCATCTCGATGCGCCCCGGTTCCAACGTCCTCAGCTTCGCCGACCGGCTCGACGCGCGCATCGCCGAGGTTTCCGCCGATCTGCCCGCTGGGATGAAGCTCGCCAGCGTCACCGACCAGTCCGAAGTGGTGGCGCACGATCTCACCAAGGTCGGCCAGACCTTCCTCGAGACCGTGGCAGTGGTGATGCTGGTGGTGGTGCTGTTCCTCGGCTGGCGCGCAGGGCTGGTGACCGGCGTGATCGTGCCGCTGACGGTGATGGGGACGCTGCTCGTCATGCGCCTGCTCGGCATCGAGCTCCACATGGTCTCGATCGCGGCGGTGATCATCGCGCTCGGCCTGTTCGTCGACAACGGGATCGTGGTGGTGGAGGATTACCAGCGCCGCCTGATGCTGGGCGAAGACAGGCGTGCGGCGGCGATTGCGGCTGGGCACACCATGGCCGCGCCGCTGCTCACCTCGAGCCTCGCGATCATCTTCGCCTTCGCGCCGCTTGCCGCCGGGGTCAGCGACACCGCCGAATACATGCGCAGCCTCGCCATCGTGCTCGCGGTCACGCTGCTGCTGTCGCTCCTGCTCGCGCTCACCGTAACCCCGCTGATGGCCGAGATGTTCGCGGGCGCGCATGACGATGCCCACGGGGACAGCGGCTGGCTCGCCCGGGTGCGCGGCTGGTATGAAGGCAAGGTCCGGCAGGTGATCGCGCATCCCTCGCTGGTGGCGGGCGCGATGGCCGGGCTGCTGGCGCTCTCGCTCGGCCTGTTTGCGACGATCCCGTCCGAACTCCTGTCCGAGAGCGCGCGCCCGCAGGTGCAGGTGCCGATCGAGCTCGCCCCCGGGGCCTCGACCCGCGCGACGCTGGATGTGGCACAGAAAGCCTCCGCCCTGCTGGCCGATCGCAAGGCCTTCCCCGAGATCGAAAGCAACGTGGTCTATGTCAACGACGGCGGCCCGCGCTTCATCCTCGGCCTGAACCCGCCGCTTGCCGCGCCGCACCGGGCCTATGGCATCGTCAACCTCGCCGAAGGGGCCGATGCCCCTGCGGTGGTGGCGCGGCTGCGCAAGGTGCTGGGCGAGCGCTTCCCCGAAGCCCGGATCGAGCCCAAGCGCTTCTCGCTCGGCGTTTCCGAGGCCAACACCGCGGTGTTCCGCCTGACCGGCCCCGACCGCGCCGAACTCGAACGCGGTGCCGCGGCGCTTAAACAGGCGCTCGGGAGGGTGCCGGGCGCGGAGGACGTGCGCGACGACGGCGAGGGGCGGATCGTGCGCCTCGCGGTCGAGATCGATCAGGCCCGCGCGCTCGCCGCCGGGGTGAGTTCGGCGGCGGTCGCCCGCGCGCTCGAAACCGCGACCAGTGGCCTCCCCGTCACCATGCTGCGCCAGGGCGAGGCGCAGGTGCCGGTGGTGCTGCGCGCGCCCGCCGCCGACCGCACCCTGCCCGAACGGCTCGGCGCACTGCCGGTGTTCGGCACCAAAGGCGCGGTTGCCCTGCACGAGATCGCCGAGATCCGCCTCGCCGACCAGCCGAGCGTGCTGCTGCGCCGCGACCAGAGCCCGGTCATCACCGTCACCGCACGCGCGCCGGGCATGACCTCGCAGGGGATCGTCGATGCGGTGCAGCCCGCGATCGACGACCTCAAGCTCGCCCCCGGCCACCGGCTGGAGCTCGGCGGCGACATCGAGGAGGCGGCCGATGCCAATGCGGGCATCGAGCAATATTTCCCGCTCGCCCTCCTCGGCATGGCGGGGCTGTTCCTGTGGCAGTTCGGATCACTCAGGAAGACGGCGATCATCATGGCCTCGATCCCCTTCGTGCTGATCGGCGCCTCGGTTGGACTCAAGCTGAGCGGCGAGGCGATGAGCTTCACCGCCACGCTCGGCCTGCTCGCGCTTGCCGGAATCATCGTCAACAATGCGGTGCTGCTGCTCGAACGGGTGCAGGAGGAACGCGAGGCCGGGCTTGGCCTGGCCGATGCGGTCGCCGCCGCCGCTGCCGTGCGCCTGCGCCCGATCGTGATGACCAAGCTCACCTGCATCACCGGCCTCGTCCCGCTGTTCCTGTTCGGCGGCGCCCTGTGGCGACCGATGGCGGCGGCGATGATCGGCGGGCTCGCGCTGGGCACGCTCATCACCCTCGTCCTGATCCCCGCGCTCTACATCCTGCTGTTCCGCGAGCGGCAGGCCGCGAGCGCCGCCTGACGCCCTGTTCCGGAGTTTACCTCAATGACCGTCTCCTCCCGCCTTCTCGCCCTCTCGCTCGGCGCCGCGCTGCTCGCCGGATGCGCAGGCTCGCCCCCGCCGCTCCCCGTCGCCCCGCCGCCGCCTGCGGCCTGGTCGGTCGATGATCCGGCCATCGCGGTCGGCGAGGTCCGGCTCGACTGGTGGCACGCCTTCGGTTCGGCCGAGCTCGACACGCTGGTGGCGCGTGCGCTTGCGGCCAATCACGATCTGGTCGCCGCCGATGCCAACCTCAGGGCCGCCCGCGCGCTGGCACGCGAGGCACGCCGCGCGCGCGGGGTGAGCGGCGGGGCGGGCGCCGGGGTGCAGCGCCTGCGCGAATCCTCGCAGGCCCAGCCTCCGGTGTTCATCACGCCCGAGCCCTTTCCGGATCAGACCATCGCCAATCTCGGCGTCGATTTCGCCTGGGAGATCGACCTCGCCGGCGGCAGCGCCGCCAATGCCCGCGCGGCCGGAGCGGAAGCCGACGCTGCCCTGTGGGAGCGCCGCCGCGCCGAGGCGGCGGTCGCCGCGCAGGTGGTGCGCGCGTGGCTCGATCTTGTGCGGGCGGAGCAGCTCGCATCGCTCCTGCGCCGGCGGCTCGATGCGATGGACCGGATGCTCGCGGTCGGTGCCAGCCGGGCCGCGAGGGGTGCGGCAACGGCGAGCGACGTCGCCCCGCTCGAACGCCTGCGCGCCGAGACCGCGGGCGAGCTGCCGCTGCTCGACCTTGCCGCCCGCAATGCCCTGCGGCGGATCGCGGTGCTGACCGGCGAGGACCCGGTCGGCAGTGCGCGGGCCTTTGCGGCGGGCGTCTCCCGCACGCCCGCAACCCCGCAAGCGTTGACTGTCGGCGACCCGCGCCAGCTTCTCCGCCTGCGCCCCGACGTGCAGATCGCCGAAGCGCGCCTGATCGCCGCCTTCGAGCGCGCCGGTGCCTCGCGCGCGGCGCTCTATCCCAGTCTGTCCTTGGGTGCGGGCACGAGTTTGCTGGCCGCGCCGGGCGCGCTCGACGAAGCCGGAGCCTTCCGCTTTTCCATCGGGCCTTCGATCAACTGGGGGATCTTCAACCTGGGCCAGGTGCGCGCGCGCATCCGCGCCTCCGATGCCGCGAGCGAGGCGGCGGCCGCGCAGTGGCAGGGAAGCCTTCTCGCCGCGCTCGAGGAAGCCGACGGCGCGATCGACGCATGGCGTAGCGCCCGCAGCGCCGCCGCCTCGGCCGAGGCCGCCCACAGCGCCGCCGGTCGCGCCGCCGCCACGGTCCGCGCCCGCGCGCGCGCCGGTGCGGCCAGTGCCTTCGAGCTGGCCGAAGCGGAGGCGGATCTCCTCGCCGCAGTGGCCAGCAGCTTGGCTGCCGAAGCAAACCAGCGCGAGGCATGGGCTAACGTCCACCTAGCTCTGGGAGCTGGCTGGACACCCGACTAATTGGTCGGACAGAAATTCGCTGGGTGGCAGGTCTTGGCTC
>NZ_CP021378.1:2926763-3178458 GCF_002215495.1 Porphyrobacter sp. CACIAM 03H1 | reverse complement strand
GCCGAGGGGCTGGTCGGCGGCGAAGGCTTCGCGGTCGATGGCAGCCTCGTGCGCGCCGATGTGAACCGCCAGCATGCCGTCGATAAGGCCGATGGACTGCCCGATCCAGCCACCAGCCATGCCGTTCGCGAGTACATGGCCGTGCTTGATGATGCCGCCTTCGGCGGAGCAACCCCAGTCCCGCCCAAGCAGTTGGCGGTGGCCGATCCGGCCGCGCGCTGGACTGCGGCAAGCCGCGAGCGCGCCTTCTTCGCCTATGCCACCAACTACCTTATCGATCTCCAGAACGCGGTGATCGTTGATGTCGAGGCGACCACCGCCATCCGTCAGGCCGAGGTGACCGCCCAGCGCCGCATGATCGACCGGACGCAGGAGCGCTTTGGTCTGTGGCCTGAGCGGCTTGTAGGCGACGCCGGCTATGGTGATGCGAAGAACCTGTCCTGGCTGGTGGAGGAGCGCGGCATCGAGCCGCACATCCCTGTGGTCGATCATTCCACCCGGCGCGACGATACCTTCGAGCGTTCCGCGTTCACCTTCGATCACGAGGACGACAGCTATATCTGCCCTGCCGGCAAGCGACTGCACCAGAGCCAGCGGGTCTATAGCAATGCCTGTCAGTCGGTCGATGAAGACGGCATGCTGCGCTACCGCGCCAGCAAGCTCGACTGTGACGCCTGCGCCCTCAAGCCGCGCTGTTGCCCGACCCAGCCAGCGCGCAAGATCCTGCGCTCAGTCCACGAGGGCGCCCGGGAGCTTGCTCGCGATATCGCCAAGACCGATGCCTATCTGGTCTCGCGCCGCCAGAGAAAGAAGGTCGAAATGCTGTTCGCGCACCTCAAGCGCATCCTCAGAATGGATCGCCTGCGCCTGCGAGGTCCAAACGGCGCAAGCGACGAGTTCCTCCTCGCCGCCACCGCCCAAAACCTCCGCAAGATGGCCAAGCTGATCCCCATGCCAGCCACACCAGCCCCCGCATAAGCGGGGGACAAGCCTCAGCGACACGATCAGGCTCGCGCAAGCGCCGATCTCAGCGCCGGGATTTTCAACACAATCCACCCACTTGCCGCCATTCGCCCGGCGCGGGCGCGTCCCCGAAAGCGGACCTTCGGCTCGCTTTCCTGCTTGCGACGAATGTGGCTAGCTTCGCGCGGCTCTTGCGCATTGTCATTGCCGCGCAGGAACGCGCGAACACCCACTCGGACGGTAAACGCCGCGCACAGTGTCAACTTTGTAAACTTCGCCCGCCGCCCGCCTGCGCCCGGAATGCAAAGAGGGCGGACGCCACCCCCATGGCGTCCGCCCTCACTCCCGTCCAAGGGAGAGCCGGTATTCTTCTCGGTCGGGAAGGTTCAGGCGGCCTGTTCCATCCGCGCCAGTTCGCAGTGCGACCAGATCTCGGAGAGCGCCTTGATCAGCCGGTCGATGTCGCCATCCGAATGCACCGGCGAGGGCGTGACGCGCAGGCGCTCGGTGCCCACGGGCACGGTCGGGTAGTTGATCGGCTGGACGTAGATCCCGTGGTTGTCCATCAGCCAGTCGCTGATCATCTTGCACTTCTTGGCGTCGCCGACCATCACCGGGATGATGTGGCTCGGGTTGTCGAGGTGCGGGATGCCCATGATGTCGAGCGCCCGGCGGACCTGCGCGACGCGCTTCTGCTGAAGCTCGCGTTCGGCGCTCGAGGTCTTGAGGTGGCGGATGCTCGCCGCCGCGCCCGCCGCCACGGCAGGCGGCAGGGCGGTCGAGAAGATGAAGCCGCTGGCGAAGGAGCGCACGAAGTCGACGAGGTTGGCGGAGGCCGCGATGTAGCCGCCCATCACCCCGAAGGCCTTGCCGAGCGTGCCTTCGATCACGGTGATGCGGTCCATCAGCCCTTCGCGCTCGGCGATGCCGCCGCCGCGCGGGCCGTAGAGGCCGACGGCGTGAACCTCGTCGATGTAGCTCATCGCGCCGTGCTTCTCGCACACGTCGAGGATGTCGGCGATGGGGGCGATGTCGCCGTCCATCGAGTAGACGCTTTCGAAGGCCACAAGCTTGGGCACTTCGGGGCCGTACATCGACAGCAGTTCGTCGAGGTGCTCCACGTCATTGTGGCGGAAGATCTTGTAGGGCGCCCGGCTGTAGCGGATGCCCTCGATCATCGAGGCGTGGTTGAGCGCGTCCGAGAACACGACGCAGCCCGGGATCTTGCCCGCGAGCGTGCCGAGGCCCGCCCAGTTCGAGACGTAGCCCGAGGTGAACAGCAGCGCGCTTTCCTTGCCGTGGAGGTCGGCGAGCTCCTGCTCGAGCAGCACGTGGTAGTGGTTGGTGCCCGAGATGTTGCGGGTGCCGCCCGCGCCCGCGCCGCATTCGTCGAGGCATTCGTGCATCGCTTCGAGCACCGCGGGGTGCTGGCCCATGCCGAGATAGTCGTTCGAGCACCACACGGTCACGGCCTGGGTTTCCTCGGCGATGAAGCGGGTGGCGTGGGGGAAGCGGCCGCGGTGGCGCTTGATATCGGTGAACACCCGGTAACGGCCGTCCTCGCGCACCGCGTCGAGTTCGCCTGCGAAAAAGGCTTCGAAGTCCATCGGGGTTCCCTCTGTTGTCTTTGTCATTGTCGTCAGTCTCGGTTCGTCGGGGCAGCGGGTCTGCGCTGCGGAAGGGCCCAGCCCCACAGCATCCCGTCGCGGAAGGGCAGGGCGAGAAACAGGTGTTCGAGCACGCCGAGGAGGGCGAGCGTGGTCAGCAGGCTCGCGCCGACCATTTCCGCCGAACCCACCGGCGCGGCCAGCGCCAGCGTGGCGAACCAGCCGCTCGCCGCCGCGATCGCCGCGATCGACAGGGCCAGCAGTAGGGTCATGCGGCTCGGGCCGAAATAGGACTTTAGGTAGACCAGCTGCTCGGGCAGCATCTCGGAGCTGGCATTGGGCACGCCCACGAAGAGGTTGATCTTGGAGATCAGCCGCATTGCGAACATCAGCACGAAGACAGTCGCGCCGATCTGGTTGGGCACGTCCCACGAGAGCGAGATGAGCAGCAGCGCGGTGACGGCGAGGGCGACCTCATGGTGCATCACCGTCGCTGCGGCCTGGCGAAAACGCGCGAGTCCGGTCAGCGACGGGTCGGCAAGGCCGCGGCGCGGGCCGGCCGAGGCGCCGGTGAGGAACGAGAGCTCGTGCCAGCCCCAAACCATCAGCGCACCGATGAAGGACAGGTAGACGGCCCAGACCTGCGTGGAGAGCGACGAGAGCAGGATTACCAGCAGTCCGGCGATCCCGGCGATGCTGCCAACCATCAGGCTGGTCGAGAAGGTGGCGCGCTCGCGGTTGTCCGCCCAGGCAATCAGCCCGGTCGCGACGAACCAGATCGCCACCGTCACGATGAACGGCACAATATGGCCGCTCCAACTCACCACGCGGGTTGCAGCCGGATGGAGCGGGGCAGGGTGTTGGGCTTGGGCGCCATGAGATACATCCGCGCAAAGGCAAGGCCCGCGCCGAGCGTGCCCGAGGCGCGGCTCAGCAGGCCGCCGATGCCGCCCCTGGCCTTGCCGTCCTCGATGCGCGCGGCGGCGAGGCGCAGCTTCTCCATCTGGCGGCGGAAGGCGGGGCTGTCGATGTCGAGCTCGACCGGGAAGACCTGACGGGCGATCTGGTTGCAGATCGCGAAGACCTTGTAGTCGTACTCGGTCGGATCGACGCCGAGCGCGGCGTGGAATACCGGACGGTTGTGATCGCGCACATACATCGTCGCGTAGACCGACAGCAGGAAGAAGCGCACCCACAGCTTGTTGGCGCCTTCCAGCAGCTTGGGGTCCGAGCGCAGCAGCATGGCGAAAGCCTCGCCGTGACGGAACTCGTCGTTGCACCACTCCTCGAACCAGTCGAAAATCGGGTGGAACTTGTGCTGCGGATTGCGGGCGAGATGCCGGAAGATCGTGATGTAGCGCGCGTAGCCGATCTTCTCCGATAGATAGACCGCGTAGAAGATGAACTTCGGCTTGAAGTAGGTGTATTTCTTGGTTTTCGTCAGATAGCCGAGATCGACGCCGATCCCGGCATCCTTCAGGCTCTCGTTGATGAAGCCGGCATGGCGGCTCTCGTCGCGGGCGAGCAGGCGGAAGAGCTGCTTGACGTCCGGGTTCTTGGTGCGCCGGGCGATCTCAGCATAGAGCACGCAGCCGGAGAATTCGCTAGTCATCGAGCTGACGAGGAAATCGGTGAACTCCTGCCGGAGTGAAGGTTCCAGCCCCTCGATCACGCCCTTGAAGCTGTCGTTGTGCTTGAAGTGAAGCTTGTTGGGATCGCCCACCATGTCGGCGATCAGCTGGTCCCATTCGGCGCGCACGGGCGATACGTCGATAGCATCCAGCGCGTCGAAATCGGTGGTGTAGAAGCGCGGGGTCAGCATCGTGTCCTGCGTCGCCAGCGCCATCGCCTCCTCGCTGGTCATCGGCTTGTAGGCGTTCATTTGATCCTCCCGGCGTTGAAGCTGACTTCGTAGAGTTCGCTGAGGTCGAAATAGGCGGCGAGCCGGGTGAGGGCGCGCATCAGCGGGCTGGCGCGGGTGACGGTGGCGCGGCGTTCGAAGACCTGGCGGGTGCCGAACGGGATCTGGATCGGGGCACCGTGGACGCGCACCTTGTCGCCCGGCTCGATGGCGATGTCCTCGGCGAGTTCGACATGGGCGTGAAAATGCTCCGAGCTCTGCTCGACCGTGACGGTGCAGGGCGTCTCGAAGCTGGTCGCGGCGAGGAAGGCGAGGGCCATCAGCGGGTCCCCTCGGGCGCGGCGGGCAGCAGGTTCGCATAGACCGCGCGGTTGTCAGGCCCGAAGGAGCTCACCTCGACCGAGCGGCCGGTGACGGGATCGGCCAGCGTCAGCCCGCCATTCTCCCACCGGGTGAGGGTGAAGGGCACCTCGGCCCCGTGCCCGCGGATGCGGCGCTGGTGGACGAGGCTGCGCACCGTCGCGCGGATGAAGCCGCCCTGGCCGACGCCGTGGCGGGCGAGCACTTCGCCCGTGGCGCCGTCCTCGATCCGGACGGTGCCATCTTCCTCGTCGAAGAACCTCAGCGTGCGTTCCTGAGCCGCCTCGATCCCGGCCGCAGCGCGCGCCTCTGAAGGCACCGACTGCTTGGGAAAGAAGCCCATCGTCACCGAGGCCGTCAGCGCGAGCGAGATCGCGATGATGCCGCCCATCAGGAAGAGGGGCACCTTGTGGACCGTGATCTCGTCCTTCTCGTACTCGCGGACAATCATGCGGGTGCTCCCTCCAGACCCTGCTCGCCGCGGTGCAGGACCGGTGCGAGACGACCGGATGCGGCCGCGGGCTGATGGCCGTGTTGGACGCTGGACGGGCCAGCTTCCTTGATCTCGCTCAAATTCCGCTCGATCGCGCCGAAGCGCGCGCGGGCCTCGGCGATCATCTGCGCGACGCCGGCCGCATCGGGCACGGCGCGCAGCATCGGCTGCGGCATGGCGTAGTGCCAGGGGCGCACGTGCGGCCACAGCAGCAGCGTGCCGAGCAGGCGCTCGCCCGAAAGCTCGAAGGCGATGTCGCCGTGGCCGTCCTTGCCGCGCGGCGCGAGATGGGCGGCGGTGACCTGCTTCAGGGGAATGTTGATGCGCGTCTCGATCGCCATGCCGATGCGCATGATCAGGCGCGTGTCGGTGAGGATGTAGAGCGTGCTGCGCGCGCTCGCCCATGCAAGGACGTAGAGCAGCGCCACCAGTACCGCCCCGAGCACTGCGGCGACGATCGCGGCATCGGTGTTGCCGGTCGCCAGCGCGATCCCGGCCAGTGCGGCCATGTAGAGCCCGGCCTTGCGGGTATGGAAGGCGGTGCGGGCCAGCAGCGCGAGCTGCGGACGGCCCTTCCAGAGCACGGTCTCGTCCGGCGCGGGGGTGCCCATCCGGTCCCCGAAGGCCTTGGGGCCGTCATTCTCGAGCGCAGCGTGATCGAGCCCGGCCGGCAGCGGCGTTTCCGCCGCTGCCGCCTGATCCGTCTCCGCCGCAGGCAGGTTCAGATCCATGCTTCCGACCTTTCCGGTGTCGCATACATGTAGCCGCCGCCGAAGTAGGCCTGGATGCGGTCTTCCTCGTAGCGGGTGATGATCCCCGCGGTCTCGAGCGCGGGCACGTTGTCGAACTGGGCGGCGGTGATCGCGTCGATCTCGACATATTCGCGTTCGTCGCTGGTGGTCGGCAGGATCTTGGCCAGCAGGCTGTTGCCGTGGACCACCGCGACCATCATCGGCGCCATCACCTTCTTTCCGCTGGTGGTCTCGATCTCGAGATAGCGGATCAGGTGTTCGGCCTGGTCGACCCAGATGTCGCTGACCTTGCCCACATTGACGCCATCGGCGGCGACGACATCCCAGCCGATCAGTTGCGGATCATTGGGGGCGACCACCAGTTCGTGGCTCTGGGCGATCGGCACGATGCGCGGGCGGCCGTCGAAGGTGAGATCGGGATACTTCGAGCGGTTGGCGAAGGCGGCCGGGCCCATGCCGTCGACCATCGGATCGCCGGTCGGGACCCACGGTGCGCCGCCGGCCCGGAAGGCCTGCACCGCGGGGACGTTCACATCGTCGCGGGCGACGTCCTCGGGCACGTAGGTGCCGCGGCCGTTGGGGAGCGGGAAGCTCTTCTTCGCGCCGTCGAACAGGCGGGTGTCGGGCTCGACCGCGCCGGTGACCTCGTCCTCGAGCGGATAGCCTTCGCGGCGGCTTTCCTTGTTGAGGTAGAAAATCAGCGCGATGAAGAAGCCGAAGAACAGCAGGAAGGCGAGTTCGGCAACATCGAAGGTGCCGACGATATAGGCAGCGTTCATTTCACATTCCTCTCGTGAAACAGGCCGGCTGAGGCGGAGCCGGGGAAGAGACGGGACAGGCGGACACGGGCAATCATGTCGGGAACTCCATCAGCCCGAATGGCTGGGCGGACGGGTCTTCGGCATCGGGGTTGGCGCGGCGCTGGTGACCCACCAGCGGGCCGATGGCGGCAAGGCCGATCAGCAGCAGCGCGATCTCGAGAATGTAGACAGTGCCATAGCCGGTGGCGCGCATCGCCATGCTGGCCGTGGGCGCATCGCTCTGGAGCAGGAGAGCCACCCCGTCGCGCAGCAGGCCGCCGACGGCGATGCCGAGCCCGGCACAGGTGGCCTGCACCGCGCCCCAGGCACCGAGCGCAAGGCCCGCGGTCTCGCCGCGCGCGAGGCTCATCGCCTCCATCAGCGTGCCGACCGAGAACAGGCCGAGCCCGACCCCGATCCCCAGCGCGCCCGCATAGAGCATCAGCGGCGCCGCGAAGGGGCCGGCGAAGAGCACCAGCAGGAAGGCGTTGATCCCGATCACGAGGCCCGCACCGGCCAGTCGCAGCGGATCCCATCCGCGCGCCAGCGCCCGGCCCGACAGCATGAAGCCGCACAGCGAACCCAGCGCCCAGGCGCCGGTCAGACCCGTGGTCGCCCCGACCGACAGGCCGAGAATCTCGCCGCCATAGGGTTCGAGCAGCGCGTCCTGCATCGCAAAGCCCGCAGCCCCGATGCCGATCGCGGTCAGCAGCCGCGCGTTGCGTCCGTCGCTCACGAAGGCCTGCCAGATCTGCCCGAAGCTCGGCGTCTCGCGGTCGGGCGCGGTGGCGGCGGGGTTGCGCGCCTCCTGCTTCCACAGCGCCGTGAGGTTGAGCACCATCGTCAGCAGCGCGCAGCCCTGGATCACCTGCACCAGCTTGGTCGCCGAATAGTCGGCGAGGATGCCGCCGATCACGAAGGCGGAGAACATCATGCCGACCAAGAGCATCACGTAGAGCAGCGCCACGGCGCGCGGGCGCTTGTCTTCGGGTGCAAGGTCGGTCGCCAGCGCGAGGCCGGCGGTCTGGGTCACGTGAAAGCCCGTGCCCGTCAGCAGGAAGGCGGCAGCCCCGGCGACTAGGCCCAGCTCGAAGCGGCCCTCCACGTCCAGCAGCAGCAGCGCGAAGGGCATGATCGCCAGCCCGCCGAACTGCAGCATCGTGCCGAACCAGATATAGGGCACCCGCCGCCAGCCGAGCACCGAGCGGTGGGTGTCGGACTTGTGGCCGACCAGCGCCCGGAACGGCGCGGCAAACAGGGGCACGGCGATCAGCAGCGCGACCAGCCAGGTCGGCGTGCCGAGCTCGACCACCATCACGCGGTTGAGAGTGCCGTTGAGCAGCACCATCGCCATCCCCACGCTCACCTGGAACAGCGCGAGACGCAGCAGGCGCGGCAGGGGCAGGTCGGCGCTGGCCGCGTCCGCAAACGGCAGCAGGCGGAACACCAGTTCCGTCCAGTGCGGCTGTTTCGGGCGCGCGGGGCGGTTCATCCGTGCCTCACCAGTTCGAGCGCCTGCGAGGTGTAGAACCCGCTGCTGATGCGCTGGGTGCGGCCGATGCTCCATCCATTGAGCCGAGCGAGGCGCTCGCGCAGTTCGCCCTCGCCGACCGGCACGATCGCCGGGCTGCGGTCGGACTTGGGGAAGACCTTGCCGATGTTGTGCATCGCGGCGAGCAGCGTGGTGCGCGGCGCGAAGGTGAACAGGATGCTCCCGGTGGTGCGCTGCGCCAGCCGCGCGAGCGCATCCACGAGGTCCTCGGGCTGGTAGTGGATCAGCGAATCCATCGCCACGACATGGGCGAAGCTGCCGAGGTCGGGATCGAGCATGTCGCCGCTCTTCCAGTGGATGCGCCCGTGGCCGATGAAGGAGGGCGTGCGCTGGCGCGCCACCTCGACGAGGCCCGCCGCCACGTCGATCCCCGTCACTTCCGCGCCCCGGCAGGCGGCCGCCACCGCCAGCGATCCGGTGCCGCAGCCGGCATCGAGGATGCGGGTGCGCCTGAGGTCTGCCGGGAGCCAGTCGAGCAGGGTCGCCCGCATGGCATCGCGCCCGGCGCGTACGGTGGCGCGGATGCCGGAGACCTTGGCGTCCGAGGTGAGATCGATCCACGCCTGGCGCGCGGTGCTGTCGAAATAGGTCGCCAGCGCCTCGCGGCGGGTATCGTAATCGGTGGGGAGCCGCGTCGCCATCACTCGAACCCCAGGAAGTCGAAGATGTCGCGGTCCTTCATCGGCTGGGCCGCCGACGGCTCGACACCGTCCCAGAGAAGCTGGGCGAGGCGCAGGTATTCGTTCTGCGCGGCGATCACTTCCGGATCGTCGCCCATCTCGAACAAGGTGCACTTCTTGAGGCGGCTACGGCGGATCGCGTCGACATCGCGGAAATGCGCGAGGCGCTGCATGCCGATCTTGTCGCAGAAGCGGTCGATCTCGTCGGTCTCGCGGCTGCGGTTGGCGACCACGCCGGCGAGGCGCACGTCGTAGTTCTTGGACTTCGCCCCGATCGCCGCGACGATGCGGTTCATGGCGAAGATCGAGTCGAAATCGTTCGCCGCCACCACGATCGCGCGCTCGGCGTGCTGCAAGGGCGCGGCGAAGCCGCCGCACACCACATCGCCCAGCACGTCGAAGATCACGACGTCGGTCTCTTCGAGCAGATGGTGCTGCTTCAGCAGCTTGACCGTCTGTCCGACCACGTAGCCGCCGCAGCCTGTGCCCGCCGGCGGCCCGCCCGCCTCGACGCACATCACGCCGTTGTAGCCTTCGAACATGTAGTCCTCGGGCCGCAGTTCTTCCGAGTGGAACTCGACCGTCTCGAGCACGTCGATCACCGTCGGCATCAGCTTCTTGGTGAGGGTGAAGGTGCTGTCGTGCTTGGGATCGCAGCCGATCTGGAGCACGCGGTGGCCGAGCTTCGAGAAGGCGGCCGAGAGGTTCGAGGAGGTGGTCGACTTGCCGATCCCGCCCTTGCCGTAGACCGCGAAGACCTTGGCGCCCTTGATCTTGTCGGCGGGATCCAGTGCGACCTGGACGGAGCCTTCGCCGTCGGGCGGCGAGAAGGTCGAGCGGGGGTTGTGCAGGTTCATTTGGTCCTCATCCCTCAGGTCATTCGGCGGGGAACACGCCCTCGAGGCGGTCCTCCAGCTCGTCATTGGCTTCGCGCAGGGCGGCGAGCGTCGCTTCGTCGGGTGCCCACAGGTTGCGGTCGCAGGCTTCGAGCAGCCGTCCTGCCACACGACCCGCGCTCTTGGGGTTGAGCTCGGACAAACGGCGGCGCATTTCGGCATCGAGCACGAAGGTCTCGGAAATCTTCTGGTAGACCCAGGGCGCGACCTGTCCGGTGGTCGCCGACCAGCCGAGGGTGCTGGTCACGTGCCCCTCGATCTGGCGAACGCCCTCGTAACCATGTTCGAGCAGGCCCTCGAACCACTTGGGGTTGAGCGTGCGGGTGCGCGCTTCGAGGTCAATCTGTTCGGCGAGCGTGCGCACCTTCGTGCTGCCGCGGGTCGCATCGAGGATGTAGACCGGAGTCTCCGTCCCCTTGGCCCGGGCGACCGAACGGGTCACGCCGCCGAGGCCATCGACATACTGGTCGACATCGTTGATCCCGAGTTCGATGCTCTCGAGGTTCTGGTAGGTGAAATCGACCGTGCCGAGCGCGCTTTGCAGCAATTCGCGCTGTTGCACCGGCTTGCCCGAGACACCGTAGGCAAAGCCCTTGTTGACCTCGAAGGCATTGGCCAGCTCATCGGGATCGGCCCAGACGCCGCCCTCGATCATCTGGTTGACGTTGGCGCCGTAGGCACCTTCGGCATTGGAGAAGACCCGCAGAGCCGCGGTTTCGAGATCGCAGCCGTGCTTGTCCATCTGCGCGAGCGTGTGCTTGCGGATGAAGTTCGCCTCCGGCCCCTCGTCCTCGGCCGCGCTGGCGAGCAGCGCGGCTTCGGCGAGCATCCGTGTCTGCATCGGCAGGAGGTCCCGGAAGATGCCGGACAGGGTCATCACCACGTCGATCCGCGGACGGCCGAGTTCGGCTAGCGGAATCAGCTCCGCGCCGGCGAGACGCCCGTAGGTGTCGCGACGCGGGCGCGCGCCCATCAGCGTCATGGCCTGGGCAATCTGGACGCCTTCGGACTTCATGTTGTCCGTGCCCCACAGCACCATCGCGATGCTTTCGGGGAAGGGCTGGCCGCTCTCGACATGGCGCGCGATCAGGCGTTCGGCCTGTTCGCTGCCCATGCGGCAGGCGAAGGCCGAGGGCAGCAGGAAGGGGTCGAAGCCGTGGATGTTGCGCCCGGTGGGGAGCACATCCGGGTTCACCACCACATCGCCGCCCGGAGCCGGCGCGACATAGCCGCCGTCGAGCGCATGGATCAGCGATCCCATCTCGTCCGAGGAAGCGAGCAGTGCGGCAAGGCGCGCCCGGTCCGGTGTGGCACCGTCGTGGCTGCCTGCCTCCATCATCGCATCGAGCATGTCCTCGGCTTCCGCCCCTTGCGGGTTGCGGCCGAAGACGTGCAGGCCATGCGGGATCAGCGCCTGCTCCATCTCGTAGAGACGGGCGGGCAGTTCGCCGATGTCGGCATAGGCGATGTCGAGCGCCTCGCACTGGTCGGCGATCAGCGCGGCGAGATCGGCGCGTTCCTCGGCGTGGTCGGCATCGTCGATGGTCGCGCGCCAGCGTTCGACGCTGGCCTTCAGTTCGGACAGGCCCTTGTAGAGCCCGGCCTGCGCCAGCGGCGGGGTGAGGTAGCTGATCAGCGTCGCGCCCGAGCGGCGCTTGGCCAGCATCCCTTCCGAGGGGTTGTTGGCGGCGTAGAGGTAGAAATTGGGCGTGTCGCCGATCAGGCGGTCCGGCCAGCACTTGCCCGACATCCCCGCCTGCTTGCCCGGCATGAATTCGAGCGCCCCGTGGGTGCCGAAATGGAGGATCGCGTGGGCGCCGAAATCCTCGCGGATCCAGCGGTAGAAGGCGCTGAAGGCGTGGGTCGGGGCGAAGCCGCCCTCGAACAGCAGGCGCATCGGATCGCCCTCGTACCCGAAGCCGGGCTGCACGCCGACGAACACGTTGCCGAACTGCGCGCCCTGGATGAGGATATGGCCGCCGTCCGACAATTGCTTGCCCGGCGCCGGGCCCCACGCGGCCTCGATCTCGGCGAGGTGCGGCTCGCGCCGGACGTGATCGTCTGCGGGGATGCGGTGGGCGACATTGGCGTCGGTGCCGAAGCGTTCGCGGTTGCCTTCGAGCAGCGCGGTGCGCATCGCATCGAGGCTTTCGGGCACTTCGACGCTGTAGCCCTCGGCCTCGAGGCGCTGGAGGGTTGCGTAGAGGCTCTCGTGCACCGCCATGAAGGCCGCCGTGCCGGTCGCTCCGGAATTGGGCGGGAAGTTGAAGACGACGATGGCGAGCTTGCGCGCGGCGCGCTCGGCACGGCGCAGCCGGATCAGCTTCAGCGTCTTGGCGGCCAGCGCCTCGGCCCGCTCGGGGCAGGCCTGCATGGGGCGCGCCTTGTGCGAGGCGGGGCGGGCGCAGCGGCGATCGCAGCCCGAGCAGCCTTCGCCCGACTGCCCCGCGCGTCCGCCGAACACGTGCGGGACAGTCGAGCCGTCAAGCTCGGGCAGGGCGACCATCATGGTCGCCTCGAGCGGGAGCAGGCCCTGCGGACGGTGCGCCCAGTCCTCGATCGACTGGAACTCGATGGCATGGGCGGCGAGATAGGGCAGATCGAGATGGCCCAGCACCTCGCGCGCGGCAGGCGCATCGGAATAGGCCGGGCCGCCGACCAGCGAGAAGCCGGTGAGGTTGACGACGGCGTCGACCGTCGGCTTGCCGTCGGGGCCGATGAAGTACTGTTCGATTGCCGGACGCGCGTCGAGCCCGCTGGCGAAGACCGGGATGACCTTCAGCCCGGCGGCCTCGAAGGCGGCAATCGCGCCGTCGTAATGCGCGCAGTCGCGGCCCAGGAGGTAGGAGCGCAGCAGGATCAGCCCGACCGTGCCCTCGCGGCCTGGGGTCGCGGGCAGCAGGCGCAGGCTTTCGGAGATGCGCTGCTGGGTGGCGGGGTGATAGACGCCGGTTTCGGGATATTCGAGCGGCGCATCGGCCTTGGTGATGCCGCGACGATAGAGCCGCTCGCCCGCGGCATAGCGGTCGATCAGCGCGCGGACCATCGCCACCACGTTCTCGTCCGAGCCCGCGAGCCAGTATTGCAGCGTCAGGAAATAGGCTCGCACGTCCTGCGCGGTGCCGGGAATGAAGCGCAGGATCTTGGGCAGGCGGCGCAGCATCTTCATCTGCCCCGCGCCCGAATTGGGCTTGCCGTCCTTGCCCGAAGAGCCGCGCAGCTTCTTGAGCAGCGCCAGCGGCCCCTTGGCCGGCGCATCCATGCGGTAGCCGCCCATCTTGGTGAGCCGCACCACCTCGCCCGCGCTCATCAGGCAGACCATCGCGTCGCAATCCTCGCGCCGCGCCTCGAGGCTGGGGAGGATCATGCGGATGTGATCGTCGAGGAACAGCATCGTCGCGATCACGATGTCGGCCGAGGCGATGGCGGCCTTGACCGCTTCGAGATCCTCGGCGTTGCTGCCCCATTCGCTGGCCGCGTGGAGCGAAAGGTCGATGCCTTCCTTCGCCAGCGCCTCCTCGGCCCGGTCGACCGCGCCCTTGAGGTGATTGTCGAGCGTGACGATCACCACCCGGACGGGCGCGCGCGGGTCCACCGAGGAGGCCGAGGCGACACTACCGTGCATAATGCGCCTTGGCGTCGTAGAGCGTTTCGAGATCGATCTGGCGGCGCCCCTCGGCGGCCGCGAAGTTCTCGGTGTTGCGACGGGCCTTGCCGCGCACGAAGAAGGGGATCTTCTTCAGTTCCCGCTCGGCCTCGGCGGTCCAGAGCGTGCCGACTTCCTCGGCCATGGCGGGGGCGGGGATATCCTCGACCGGGGCTTCGGAGACCGCGTCGGCCACCGGCGCCCTGCGCGGGCTGTGCGCCGCGTGGTGCGATGCGCCTGCCTCGTCCGAGAATTCGAAGTCCTCGCGGAACATGGTGAGCAGGTGCTCCTCCAGCCCCATCACCAGCGGGTGCACCCAGGTGTCGAAGATCACGTTGGCGCCCTCGAACCCCATCTGGGGCGAGTGGCGCGCGGGGAAATCCTGCACGTGCACCGGCGCGCTGATCACGGCGCAGGGGATGCCAAGGCGCTTGGCGATGTGGCGCTCCATCTGCGTGCCGAGCACCAGTTCGGGCGCAGCCGCCGCGATCGCATCCTCGACCGCGAGGTGATCGTCGGTGATCAGCGCCTCGACCCCGCACCGCGCCGCCTCGGCGCGCACGTCGCGGGCGAATTCGCGGGCGTAGCAGCCGAGGCCGCAGACCTCGAAGCCCAGTTCCTCGCGCGCTATGCGGGCGGCGGCGACGGCGTGGGTGGCGTCGCCGAAGATGAAGACGCGCTTGCCGGTCAGGTAGGTCGAATCGACCGACCGGGACCACCAGGGCATCCGGGAAGAGGTGTCGCCGAGGGCAGGCGTGGGATCTGCACCTGCCAGCTCGGCGACGTCGGCGATGAAGGAGCGGGTTGCTCCCACGCCGATAGGGACGGTCCGCACACAGGGTTGAGCGAAAGTGCGCTCGAGCCAGCGGGCGGCCTCATCTGCGATTTCGGGGTAGAGGACGATGTTGAAGTCGGCGGCGCCGATGTTCCTGATGTCCTCCGGGGTGGCGCCCAGCGGGGCGACGAGGTTCACCTCGACCCCCAGCTGGACAAGGATCTTGCGGATCTCGACCAGATCGTCGCGGTGGCGGAAGCCGAGCGCCGTCGGGCCCAGAATGTTGGCGCGCGCGGGGCGGCCCTCACGGGGTTCGCGCGTCACCGACCTGTCGGCGAGGGTGCGCACGATCTGGTAGAAGGTTTCGGCCGCGCCCCAGTTCTCCTTGCGCTGGTAGCTGGGGAGCTCGAGCGGGATCGCGGGGCAGGGCAGGCCCATCGCTTCGGCAAGGCCGGCCGGATCGTCCTGGATCAGCTCGGCGGTGCAGGACGCGCCGACGATAATCGCCTGCGGGTTGAACCGCGTCACCGCCTCGCGCGCGGCATCCTGGAAAATCTGCGCGGTGTCCTTGCCGAGATCGCGCGCCTCGAAGGTGGTGTAGGTGACCGGCGGGCGCTTGCCGCGCCGCTCGATCATCGTGAACAGCAGGTCCGCATAGGTATCGCCCTGGGGCGCGTGGAGGACGTAGTGCAGCTTCTCCATCGCCGTCGCGACCCGCATGGCTCCCACGTGGGGCGGTCCTTCATAGGTCCAGACGGCGAGCTGCATGGTCTAGACCTCCAGCAGATCACGGCGCCGTAGCGGCCGGGCGAAGAGTTCGGCGAGATCGGCGGCCTGATCGAAGCCGTGGATCGGCGAGAAGACGAGTTCGATCGCCCACTTTGTCGTGAGCCCCTCCATCTCGAGCGGGTTGGCGAGGCCTAGGCCGCAGACGGTGATGTCCGGGCGGTCAGCGCGCACGCGGTCGAGCTGGCGCTCGACATGCTGGCCTTCGGACAGGCGCACCTGCGCGCCGAAGCTTTCCAGCTCGCGTGCGAGGTGGGCGCGGTGAAGGTACGGCGTGCCGACCTCGACCAGCTCCATGCCGAGTTCGTTCTGCAGGAAGCGCGCGAGCGGCACTTCCAGCTGCGAGTCGGGCAGGAAGGTGATGCGCTTGCCCTCGAGCTGGGGGCGCAGTTTCGACAGGGCGATGCGCGCGCGTTCGCGGCCCGGAGCGATGACCTGTTCGGTCAGCGCGGGATCGACACCGAATTCACGGGCAGCGGCGCGCAGCCAGTCGGAGGTGCCCTCGACACCGAAGGGAAACAGCGCTTCGATCCGCTTCGCCCCGCGACCCTCGAGCGCCATCGCGGTGTCGCCGAGGAAGGGCTGGGCAAGGATGTAGCGGGTGTTCGGGCCCACTGCGGGAAGATCGCGGGCATTGCGCGCGGGCAGCACGCCGACGCTGGCGATGCCGAGATCGGCGAAGAGGCGCAGAAACTGGTCTTCCACGATGTCGGGAAGCGAGCCGACGATCAGCAGCTCTTTCGGCGCGTCGGCGGGGAGGGCCCGCATCACCGGCACCAGCGCAGCGAGGCAGGCATCTTCGCCCTGGGTGAAGGTCGTCTCGATCCCGCTGCCCGAATAGTTGAGGATCCGCACCCGCGGCATGTGCACCGCGCCGAGGCGCTGGGCGGCCTTGGCGAGATCGAGCTTGATCACTTCCGAGGGGCACGAGCCGACGAGGAACAGCGTCCTGATGTCCGGCCGGCGTTCGAGCAGGCGGTTCACCACCCGGTCGAGCTCGTCCTGGGCATCGACCATGCCGGCAAGGTCGCGCTCTTCCATGATCGCGGTGGCAAAGCGCGGTTCGGCGAAGATCATCACCCCGGCCGCGCTCTGGAGCAGGTGGGCGCAGGTGCGCGAGCCGACCACGAGAAAGAAGGCGTCCTGCATCTTGCGGTGCAGCCAGATGATGCCGGTGAGGCCGCAGAAGACCTCGCGCTGGCCGCGTTCGCGCAGGATCGGGCGCTGGGCGTCGGCAGCGGGGCGGGCCTGCTCGGCCGCGCAGCCATCGAGGAGGTCGAGCGCATTCATGCGGCCACCGCCTGGCGCGCGGGTGCGCCTTCCAGCCGTGCCATGCGCAGCTTCCACAGGAACTGTCCGGCGTTGATGACGTAGGCGCCGTAGCCCGCGAGCGCGACCAGCATCCGCTGTTCGAGCGTCCCCAGTCCGCCGAGCAGCATGACGAGGTAGAGCGTGTGCAGCGCCAGCACGAGCATCGAGAAGACGTCTTCCCAGAAGAACGACTCGGCGAAGAGCCACTTCCCGAACACGACCTTCTCCCAGATCGAGCCGGTGATCATGATGGTGTAGAGCACCAGCGTCTTGATCACGATCGAGACGTCGGCGGCAAAGGCGCCTTCGCCTGTCGCAAGCGTGCGGATCACGAGGCCGAGGCTGACGAGGAAGACGAGAAACTGCACCGGGGCGAGCACGCCCTGCACGACCGTCCAGACCGAAGCGTCCCGCCGTGCCCGCTCTTCCGCGGTGTAAAGTACGCGGGAATTGCCCCTTTCGTGGCCCGCCCCCTTCACCGTGGTTCCGGGTTCGACCGGGGATGCCTGATCCATCCGAGTCATTTGTCGCGTCAGCCTTTTCTCTCAGACTCGGATCATTACGCTTTCCAACTTAAGTGTCAATTGAATTGGACGTTCAGTTTTGTTGACGACTGATCCAACATGGGTAAGGCCGTTTGCGTGCCAAGCGAAAAAGGCGTAGGTAGGAGTCGCTGGCTTTTCGGGATCAGAGCCAAGGCCGTTTCCTAGGGGACGGTCACTACCTCCTGCGGAAGGTTCGTCCGCACGACCTGGGGAGGGTCTGACGAATGGGAGAGTCCAAGGCTTCGGGGATGTTCGGCGCAGGATCGGCGGTGCTGCGGGGTGTGATTTCGGCACCGCTGGAACGGGTCAGACGACGATCTTCCGCAGCTGCGGACCAGCCCGACTCGGTCAACACCATCATCGAAAGCGAGATCATCCCGCGCCTGCTGATGGCGCATTCTTCCGGGGAGAACCGCAAGCGGTCCCGTCTGCTGCGCACCATCACCCCTGACGAGGCTTCGCGCTTTGCCGTCCTGCCGCTGCGGCTCGAGGCCGCGGCCCTTCTGGAGGAGGTCGACGCCTTCATCGCCAAGGGCGCCAGCGTCGAGACCATCTGCCTCGATCTGCTCGCCCCCGCTGCCCGCCGTCTCGGCGAGCTGTGGGACAACGACGAGTGCGATTTTCTCGACGTGACAATGGGTTTGTGGCGTCTGCAGGAAGTCATGCGCGAGGTCGCTGCGCGGGCGCCGGTCGATCTGGCGGGCCTTGCCACGCCCCGTTGCGCGCTGTTCTCGCCGATGCCGGGCGATCACCACAATTTCGGCACGCTGATGATCGAGGAGGTCTTCGCCCGCGGCGGCTGGCGCAGCGAGGCGCTGGTCAAGCCCGAACGGCGCGAGCTGCTCGACCGGCTGGCCCACCAGCCCTTCGACCTCGTAGGATTGACGCTTGCCCGCGATTGTCCTAGCGCCGCGCTGAGCAATCTCATCAAGGCGGTACGCAACGTGTCCGCCAATCCTCACATCATCGTGCTGGTCGGCGGACGAATGATCAACGAGAATCCCGGAATGGCGATGGAAGTGGGGGCAGACGGCACGGGCGCGGACGCGCTCGCCGCGCTCGAACTCGCGAACGCGCTGGTGAATACTGCTGCTGCCCGTGATCTGAACCTCCGGTAGGTTCGAGAACGGCCATGCTCACCCGCAAGCACTCGATCGAAGGCAAGCACCCTTTCGGGAAGGCGGCGGAGCTGTTCAACACGCTCGATGCCGATGCGGCGATGAAGCTGGCGATGGTGGCGGGCGACGTCACCCTCGTGCTCGACGACACCGGCACGATCCTCGATGCGGCCTTCGACCCGCGCGAGTTCCCGGGCTTCGCCAACATGGTCGGGACCAACTGGATTGAGACCGTCACCGACGAATCCCGTCCGAAAATCATGGAGATGCTCGCCGCTGCCCGGCGCGGTGAGGTGCAGCACTGGCGGCAGGTCAACCACCCCTCGCGCGACGGCGACGTGCCGATCCGCTATGCCGTGCTCAGCGTCAATCGCGGCGAGCACCGCATCGCCTTCGGTCGTGACCTGCGCGAGGCGGGCAAGCTCCAGCAGCGCCTGCTGCAGGTCCAGCAGTCGCTCGAACGCGACTATCTGCGGATGCGCCAGCTCGAGGCACGCTACCGGATGCTGTTCGAGCGGTCGACCGAGCCGGTGCTGATCGTCGAGGCCGGTACGCTCCGTATCCGCGAGGCCAATCCGGCCGCTCACGCGCTGATGGGCGCCCGTCCCGCGGGGCTGCCGGGCAAGAAGCTGCTGACCTTCATCGACAAGAACTCGCACGATGCGGTGCAGGCGCTGGTCGGCGCCGCGCTGGTGTCGGACACGGTCAGCCCGGGGCGCATTCGCATCGCTCGCGGATCGCGCGAGGTGATGGCCTCGGTCAACGGCTTCACCCAGGATCGCGGGCAGTTCCTGCTGGTCCGGCTGGTGCCCGCGAGCGACCGGGCCACAGGCGAATTCTCCCCCGTTCTGGCGCTCGTCGACCAGATGCCCGACGCCTTCGTCGTCGCCGACAGCAACCTCGAGATCGTCACCGCCAATGCCGCCTTCGTCGAGATGCTCCAGGCCGCCAGCGTCGACCAGCTGCGCGGCCGGCACCTGTCGGAATCCATCGGCCGGCCGGGCATCGATCTCGACCTGATCGAAGGCCAGATCGACCAGCATGGCGCGGCGCGCAATGTCGCCACGGTGCTGCGGGTCGGCCATGATGTCGACGGCGAACCGATTGAATTGTCGGCGGTCCGCACCTCGGGCGAGGATGGCTACTATGCCTTCGTGATCCGCCCGATCGGTCGCCGCCTCCGCGACCTGCCGCCCGGTGCGCAGGATCTGCCGCGCTCGGTCGAGCAGCTCACCGACCTTGTCGGCCGCATGAGCCTCAAGGACATCGTGCGCGAGAGCACCGACCTGATCGAGCGGCTCTGCATCGAGGCGGCGCTGAGCTACACCTCGGACAACCGCGCCTCGGCCGCCGAGATCCTCGGCCTTTCGCGCCAGAGCCTCTATTCCAAGCTCCACCGCTACGGCCTCGGTAATCTCGCTGGCGACGGCGAGTAGGGCGTGCGGGCCTAGGGGCCGTTCCCAACCGCGAAGACCACCGCACGACAGCGCAAAGACGCGCCGACGACAGCGGTATGCGCGGCCCATGGCAAAGGCATGGCGGACTTCCCATGCAGGCACCTGCCGGGACTCGGGCGATGGACCCCGCGCAATCCTTTGTATTTCGACTGTCAACACGGCCTGCTTGTCCCGATGTGACATGATTTCTGCGCGTTTACGAATCTGAATGCGAAAATCGGGGTTTGGCGGAAATGTAGTGTCCAAATAAGTTGACGCTTATGCCTGTCAGGCATAGCCTCGCGATATGGAGCACTCGGTACCCTCGACTCGCACCGTGCCCAACCCGGCCCGGCGTCCCGGAGGCGCCCCGCGACCGCGCGATGTGCTCGAACTCCTCAAGCCGATCACCTGGTTCCCGCCGATGTGGGCCTTCATGTGCGGGGCCGTGTCCTCGGGCGCGGGGCTGGAGGGGCGCTGGTGGTTCGTCGCGGGCGGCGTGGTGCTGGCAGGGCCGCTGGTGTGCGGCACCTCGCAGGCCGTGAACGACTGGTTCGACCGCCATGTCGATGCCATTAACGAACCGCACCGCCCGATCCCCTCGGGCCGCATTCCGGGCCGCTGGGGGCTTTATATCGCCATCATCGCCAGCCTCGTCTCGGCGAGCGTCGGCTGGCTGCTCGGCCCCATCGTCTTCGTCGCCTCGCTGGTCGGCCTCGCCTTCGCCTGGGCCTATTCCGCCCCGCCGCTGCGCTTCAAGGCGAACGGCTGGCTCGGCCCGCTGGTGTGCGGGCTGACCTACGAGGGCCTCTCGTGGTTCACCGGCGCCACCGTGATGCTGGGCGCGATGCCCTCGGCGGAAGTGATCGCAGTGCTGGTGCTCTATTCGCTGGGTGCGCACGGCATCATGGTCCTCAACGACTTCAAGGCGGTCGAGGGCGACCGCCAGACCGGCCTCACCTCTCTGCCGGTGGTGCTGGGCGTGAGCGCGGCGGCGCGGCTCGCCTGCGTGACGATGGCCGCCGCGCAGGTGGTGGTGATCGCGCTGCTGGCGGCGTGGGGCTACACGATCTCCGCCGTGGTGGTGACCGGCGTGCTCGCCGCGCAGATCGCCGCCATGCCGCGCCTGCTGCGCGATCCGGCGAAGTATGCGCCGTGGTACAACGGGGTAGGCGTGACGCTCTACGTGCTGGGGATGCTGGCGGCGGCGCTCGGCCTCGGGGGGCAGATCTGATGCACGCCCCGCTGGCCTCGCCCGAAATCAATACCGAGAAGGGCTTCGGCTGGCTGGCGATCATCCGTATCGGGCTGGTGCAGGCTGCGATCGGCGCGCTGGTGATGCTCGCCTCGACCGTGCTCAACCGGGTGATGGTGGTGGAGCTGAAGCTGCTGGCGACGATCCCCGCCGGGCTGGTGGCGTGGCATTATGCGGTGCAGCTGGGCCGCCCCCTGTGGGGTCATGCCTCGGACAAGGGGAATAATCGCACCGTCTGGATCGTCGGCGGGCTTGCCGTGCTGGCGGCGGGGGTGGTGCTGGCGACGCAGGCGACGCTGATGATGCGGGAGTCCTTCGGCGCGGCCTTCGCGCTGGCGGTCTTCGCCTATGCGCTGATCGGCGCAGGCGTGGGCGCGGGCGGAACCTCGGCGCTGGCGCTGCTCGCGAGCGGGGTCGCGCCCGAACGGCGCGCGGCCGCCGCGGCGGTGACCTGGACGATGATGGTCGCAGGGATCGTCGCCTCGGCGATCACCGTGGGCCAGCTCCTCAAGCCCTTCAGTTTCGACCGGCTGCTGCTGGTGGCGGGCGGGCTGGCGCTGGCGATGGTGGCGCTGACGGTGCTGGCGACATGGCGGCTCGAGCGACAGGCGGGCCGCTTCGGCCATGCCGCGCGCGAGGGCGAGGTGCCCGATTTCCGCGCGGCACTCTCCGAAATCTGGCACGAGCCTGCGGCGCGGCGCTTCACGGTGTTCATCTTCGTCTCGATGATCGCCTTCTCGATGCAGGACCTGATCCTCGAGCCCTTCGCGGGGCTGATCTTCGGCCTCTCGCCGGGAGAATCGACCCAGCTGGGCGGGCAGCATCAGGGCGGCATCCTCGCCGGCATGATCCTGACCGGCGTGGGCGGCAGCGCCTTCACCGGCAAGCGGCCCGATGGCCTGCGCGCCTGGGTGATCGGCGGTTGCGTCCTCTCGGCCGCGGGGCTCGCGGCGCTGGGAGTTGCGGCGGTGAGCGGGCCGCCCTGGCCGCTCGGGATCAATGTCTTCGTGCTCGGCTTCGGCAACGGCGTCTTCGCGGTTGCCGCCATCGGCGCGATGATGGGGCTGGCCGGTGCCGGCGAGACTACCCGCGAGGGCGTGCGCATGGGCGTGTGGGGCGCGAGCCAGGCGATCGCCTTCGGGCTCGGGAACCTGCTCGGGGCGGGGGGCGTGGACTATGCCCGTCACGCGCTGGGCGCCGACGGGCCGGCCTTCCAGCTGGTCTTCGCCATCGAGGCGGCCGCCTTCGTGCTCGCGGCGCTGCTGGCGGTCAGGGCGACGGGGGGCGCAGCCTTGCGCGAGGCACGCACGGAACAAAGGGAAGGGGTCTACGCATGAACCAGACGATCTACGATGCCGTGGTGATCGGCGGCGGGCCCTCGGGTTCCACCGCCGCGACCGACCTTGCGCTGGCGGGCCATTCGGTGCTGCTGATCGAGCGCGGGGGGCGGATCAAGCCCTGCGGCGGCGCGGTGCCGCCGCGGCTGCTCGCCGATTTCGACATTCCCCAGTCGCTGCTGGTCGCCAAGGCGCGCTCGGCCCGGATGATCGCCCCCTCGGGCCGCGCGGTCGACATGCCGGTGGGCGAGATCGGCTATGTCGGCATGGTCGACCGCGAGGAATTCGACGAATGGCTGCGCGAGCGGGCCCGCCATTCCGGTGCCGAGCGCCTCACCGCGACCTTCGAGAAGATCGAGCGCGACGACAAGGCCCACCCCATCGTCACCTTCCGCCGCACACGGGGCGGCCCGCTCGAGAGCGTGCGCGCCCGCGTGGTGATCGGCGCCGACGGGGCGCGATCGGCGGTCGCCAAGCAGTGCCTTCCGGGGGCGGAGCGCGTGCCTTGCGTCTTCGCCTATCACGAGATCATCAAGTCGCCGCCCAAGAACACCGACCAGTTCGACGCCTCGCGCTGCGATGTCTTCTACCAGGGCCGCCTCTCGCCCGATTTCTACGCCTGGGTCTTCCCCCATGGCGAGACCGCGAGCATCGGGGTGGGCAGCGCCAACAAGGGCTTTTCCCTGCGCGGCGCGATCGCCACGATGCGCGACGATCTCGGGCTCGACCGCTGCGAGACGGTGCGCCGCGAAGGCGCGCCGATCCCGCTGAAGCCGCTGAAGCGCTGGGACAACGGCGCCGATGTGATCGTCGCGGGCGATGCCGCAGGGATCGTCGCGCCGGCCTCGGGCGAAGGGATCTACTACGCCATGGTCGGCGGCCGGATGGTGGCCGAGGCCAGCGCCGCCTTCCTCAGGACCGGCGAGGCGAAGCACCTGCGCTCGGCCCGCAAGGCCTTCATGAAGGAGCACGGCAAGGTGTTCTGGGTGCTCGGGGTGATGCAGTATTTCTGGTATTCGTCCGACAAGCGCCGCGAGCGCTTTGTCACCATGTGCGACGACAAGGACGTGCAGGAGCTGACCTGGCAGGCCTACATGCACAAGAAGCTGGTGCGCGCAAAGCCGCTGGCGCACATCAAGATCTTTCTCAAGGACACCGCGCACCTGCTCGGCCTGAGGCCCGCCACCTGAGGCGAGAGCGCGCGAGGGATTGCAGGTGAGGACGGCGCGACCTAGGCTCTGGTTCATGAACCGGATGATGATCATTCCGGTGACCGTCGCCACGGTCGCCGCGCTGTGCGTGGCGGCGCTGGGCGCGACCGTCACCGATCTCGGGCCGTGGTACCAGGCGCTCGCCAAGCCCGCGTGGAACCCGCCGGACGTGGTCTTCCCGATGGGCTGGACGGTGATCTACGCGCTGATCACCGTCGCCGGGATCACCGCCTGGCGCGCGGCGCCGAACACGGCGGCGGCGGAATGGGTGATCGGCCTGTTCGCATTGAACGGCTTTCTCAACATCAGCTGGTCGATCCTGTTCTTCCGCTTCCAGCGTCCCGACTGGGCGTTCTACGAGGTCGTCCTGCTGTGGCTCTCGATCCTCGCGATGATCCTCTATTGCGGGCGCTTCTCTAAGAAGGCGGCGGTGCTGCTGGTGCCCTATCTGGCATGGGTGACCTTCGCCGCCGCGCTCAACCGCGCGGTGGTCGAGCTCAACGCGCCCTTCGGCTGAGGCAGGCGCGGCGCGCATGGCAGGCCAGGGCCTCGTCGAATTGCTGTTCGAAGGCGGCCATGCGGCCGACGTGATCCTTGCCGTGCTCGCGGCCGAGGCGGTCTGGCTGCGCGCCGCGCGCGGCTGGCGGTGGAGCGCGGTGCTCGGGCTGCTGGGGCCTGCCGCGCTGATCGTGCTGGGCCTGCGCGCGGCGATGACGGGGGCGGCATGGTGGTGGATCGCGCTGCCGCTCGGCGCCTCGCTGCCGCTCCACCTCCTCGATCTGCGCGCCCGGCTGGGCTCGGCACCGCCGCCGCCCTGACCGCGCCTCCTTTCGCTTCCCATCACAGGCAAGGAAAAACCCGGCCCGGCGCTGTGCCGGACCGGGTCCATGTTCCTGCCTTATGGGGGCGGGGGAGGGGCCTTTCGGCCCCGTCCCTCACTTCTGGCCGGCCGAAGCCTGCGCCGCACCGGTCGGATCGTAGTGGATCGTGTCCGGAGCATAGTAGTGTTCCTGGGCCCACAGGTACCAGTTGTCGACCACGGTGCCGGTGAGCAGGATGCCGATGCCGCCCGTGAGGGTGGTCAGCACCGCGAACCACCAGGCCCAGCGGTGGATGGATTCGAAGGTCGCGTTGAACCCCATCACCCAGCGCCAGAACAGCGCGCCGCGTTCGGCGGCCGTCCCGCGGTCGGTGATCTGCTCGATCTCGCGCTCGCCGCCGTAGCGGCCGAGGGCCAGGATCGTCGCCCCGTGCATCGCGAACAGCACCGCCGACCCGTAGAGGAAGACGATCGAGAGCGCGTGGAACGGATTGTAGAACAGGTTCCCGTAGACCAGCGAGAAGTTGTTGGTCCAGTTGAGGTGCTCGAAGATGCCGAAGGGCACGGCTTCCGACCACTGGCCCAGCAGCATCGGGCGGATGAAGCCCAGCACCAGGTAGAGCCAGATCGCCGAGGCGAAGGCCCAGGGGATGTGCATCCCCATGCCCAGCGCCTTGGCGCGGCGGTAGGTGCGCACCCACCACAGCAGGATCGAGACCGTCAGGAAGAAGCCGGCGAGGATCCACCAGCCGCCTTCCTTCAGCGGCACGAACGGGCTGAAGCCGTATTCGGGCCCCGGGGGGTTGAGCGAGAGCCAGAAGAACTCGCGCATGAAGCCTTGCGGGCTCCAGTTCACCTGCGCCCAGAAGTTGAAGCCGATGATCAGGATCGCCAGCGTGCCGCAGACGAGGCTGAGCGTACCGGTCCAGCCGAGATAGATCGGCCCCCACTGCGCCTGGCCGATCTTGCCGAACCAGTAGGAGTAGCCCGTGGCCGGGATGCGGATGTCTTCCTCGGGCGCAAGCGGGATACCCATTTCGGGTGGCCCCTTGACCTGCACCTGCGTGAAGATGTTCTGATAAGTCGCCATGGTTCAGGTGCTCCTTACGACCAGATCGGGATCTTCGTCCAGAAATCCCAGAATTCGATCCAGCTGCCGACATACAGAGTGCCGGAGATGACGATGCAGATGGCGCTCCAGAACCCGGCGTTGAGCGCCAGGAAGAGCCCCACCCGGTGGATGCCGAGCGTGCCGACCGAATAGCCGATGAAGTCACGGAAGTAGGTGTCTTCGTATTCGGGCGACTTGACGTCGGTGCCCCCGCTCGGATTGACCGCCGACAGCACCAGGCCGCCGTGCAGCGCGAGCGCGAGACAGTTCGTGAAGAAGAACGTGATCGCGAGCATGTGCACGGGGTTGTAGTGGAAGTTGCCGAAGGCGTAGCCGACGTTCGAGACCCACTCGAGGTGGGTCCAGATCCCGTAGGGGAAGCCGTTGCCCCACGCGCCCATCCACAGCGGACGGATGACGTTGAGCGAGACATAGGCGAACACCGCCACGCTGAAGGCGATCGGCACGTGGTAGCTCATGCCGAGCTTGCGGGAGATTTCCGCCTGCCTGAGCACCCACGAGCTGAACGCGATGACCGCGCAGCAGGTGATGATCTGCCAGTATCCGCCCTCCTGGAGCGGAGCGAGGCTGAGGCCGTATTCGATCGGCGGCGGGTTGATCGAAATGAGCCAGGGGTTGAGGGTCGGACCTTGTGTGGCTGCGGCAAAGATCAGCATGGTGCCCAGAAGGGCGCTGATTGCCGTCGTCACTCCAAAGAATCCGACATAAAACGGCCCGACCCAGAAGTCGAAAAGGTCGCCGCCGATCAATGTGCCACCGCGGACGCGGTATTTCCGCTCGAAACTAAGGAGCGCCATAGGTCCATCCTCCCCGCCACTGGGGCGGGTGCTATAGGTTGTCGACGAGTGTTAGGAGGCAGGCAGGCGAACCTGCCCCCTCACATTTTCGAGACGAACTATCCCGCCGCCGGAGCTTCCGACGATTCGATAGCCGCCTGGGCCGGCGCAGCGCTGGCGTCTTCGAGCCAGTTGTAGCGTTCGGTGCTGAGCAGGATGAAGTGGATGGTGAACGCCAGGACGGCGAGACCAACGTGCAGCGCCACGAGGGTGCGGCGGATGTCGAAGTAGAACCAGAGTCTCCACATGGTGAAGTTCCTTTCAGATTTTTCGGATCACGGTTCCGACCGAAAGCGGACCGGCAAGCCGGTGGCGTTCAGCCGAACAGCCGGTCTTGGATCAGAGCGGCAGCCAGGGCTTGTTGGCCCAGAGCAGCGCATGGGCGACAAGCGCGATCACCACGTAGATGGTGAAAGTGCCCATGAAGCCCTTGTGGATTTCCTGAGCCTCTTCAGGGGTCAGGTGAGTCCCGATGCGTTCATTCATTGGGTTGTCTCCGTTCAGTTGGGTGTGAATGGAAGCCCGAAGGCCCCCGTCGGCATCCCCGCGTGATCCCCCACGTGGATTGGAGAGCCCCCGTAAGGGGGGCATGGGCTGGCGCTGCGGCGGTGATGCTCCGCAGCAGCGACAAAGGCGTGTGGCGGGCGTGCATCGTCATCATGCTCCCGCTCCTTCCAGCAGCGCCTCTTCGAGGCAGTCTGCCGTGACCGTTTCGGTTCCCCGCTGGCGCGCGGTCCGCTCCGCCGCATCGCGCAGGCGCTTGGCGGCGGAAATGCGGATCAGCACCGGCTGGGCTTCGACGAGTGTATCGAGCCGCGCCTTGGCGGCCTTGTCCCAGATCAAGGGAGCTTCCACCCGGGCGGGCGTCGCGTCGACCTTGTCCATCTCGGTCCCGAGCGGGAGGATGTGGAACAGCGCGTCGAACAGCGCATTGCACACTTCCTGCACCAGGTATGTCGCGCCGGAATAGCCCATGAAGGGCGTGCCGGTGTGGCGGCGGATCGCGGCGCCGGGGAAGCTCGCCGGGATGTACATCCCGCGCGCCCCGCACTCGGCCATGTACATCCGCTCGTTGTAGCTGCCGAACACCACCAGCGGCGGGTTGGCGCGGATCGCGGCGCGCACGTCCTCGTTCTTCGGCTTCACGCCCGCACAGCGGGAGAAGGCGAAGGCGCAGGGCAGGCCCATGTCGTCCTCGAGGAAGTGGCGGATGCCGCGCGCGTAGGTCTCGTTGGCGACGATGCCGAAGCTCGCGGTGCCGAAGAAATCCTGCGTGACCGAGCGCCACAGGTCCCACAGCGGCTTGATGGTGGTGTGCTTCTCGCGCTCGATGAAGGGCTCGGGGTCGAGGCCGAGCTCGGCGGCGAGCGCCCGCAGGAACTTGGTGGTCTGCGACAGGCCGACCGGCGCCTGGAAATAGGGCCGCTCGAGCGTCTCGCACAGGTTGCGGCCGAACTCGCGGTACATGCAGACATTCGCGTCCGCCGCGGCGAGCTTGGCGATGTCGGCCAGATGGGTGCCGAGCGGGAAGACCACGCCGACTTCCGCGCCGATGCCTTCGACCAGACGCCGGATTTCGGCAAGATCGGAGGGCATGTTGAACATGCCGTAGGACGGGCCGATGATGTTGACGACCGGCTTCTCGCCCTCGCGCCGCTCGCGCCGGGCGGGCATCTTCTTGGGGCCGAACTCCGTCCACAGCCAGGTCAGCGCGCGGTCGGCCGACTGCCACTGGTCCTCGTCGATGGTGCGCGGCAGGAAGCGCTTGATGTTGGTGCCCTCGGGCGTGACGCCGCCGCCGATCATCTCGGCGATCGAGCCGGTGACGACCACGCAGGGCAGCTCCGGATCGAGCGTCTTCCACGCCCGCTTCATCGCGCCTTCTGTGCCGGTCTTGCCGAGCTCCTCCTCGGCGAGGCCGGTGACGACGATCGGCAGCTCGTGCGGCGGCAGGGCATCGGTGTAGTGCAGCACCGAGGTGACGGGCAGGTTCTCGCAGCCCACCGGGCCGTCGATGATGACCTGCAGCCCCTTCACCGCGGTGAAGACGTAGGTGGCGCCCCAGTAGCCGCCGGCGCGGTCATGGTCGAGGACGAGCGTCATGTGCCGATCGCCTCCGATGCCTTGCGCGCGGCCTCGTTGAGGGCGGCATACTTCTTGCGGAACTTGGGCCGGTCGACCGGCACGTCTTCCCACACACCCGCGGCGTGCTCGGTGCCGACGCCCTCGAAGAAGTCGCGCATCGCGTCGAAACGCGCCTTGTTGCCCATCGCGGCGTTGATCACCGTGGCGAGGCTGCCTGCCCCAGCCGGGCCCATCAGCGGACGCGCCGAGATGAGGTTGGTGAAGTAGAGCGCCGGGATGGCCTTCGCCTTGGCGTGCTGCACCACCGGGGTGGTGCCGATGGCGAGGTCGGGGCGATATTCCTCGACCGCCGCGATATCCTGTTCGAGGCTTGCGCGGAACTGCACCTGCACGCCGCGCGCTTCGAGCCATTCGCGGTCGGCATCCGACCACTTCGTGCGCGGGCAGGCGGAGCCGACATAGCGCACATCCGCGCCACTCTCGACCAGCAGGCGGGCGACCAGCAGCTCCGAGCCCTCATAGCCCGATACCGTGATGCGGCCCTTGATCGGCATGTTCGCAAGAGCGCCCTTGCAGGCGCCGATCATCGCGTTCTTGACGCCGTCGACCTGCGCTTGCGGCAGGCCCATGACATCGCCCAGCGATTGCAGCCAGGCGGCGGTGCCGTCCGCGCCGACCGGGGCCGAGCCGATCACCGGGCGACCCGCGGCTTCGAATTCGCGGATCGAGGCGGTGTAGAAGGGGTGGATCGCGGCGACGACCGCGCAATCCAATGCGGCATAGAGCTCGCGCCATTCGCGGGTCGGGACCACGGGGCCGGCGGCAAGGCCGAGGGGCGCGAGCATCTGCCCGATCACCACCGGATCGGCCGGGAACATCTCGCCCAGCAGCGCCACGCTCGGCCGGTCGGCACGCTCGCGCGGGGCCGCGACGGGGCCGGCCATGACTTCCTCGCGCGCATATTGGAGCATCGCGCCGGCGAGGACGTCCTTCGCCTCGGCGTGAGTGGGGATGCCGAAGCCGGGCACGTCGATGCCGATGATCCGCACCCCCTTGATCTGCTTCTTCAGCAGCCTCAAGGGCACGCCGCTCGCGGTCGGCACGCACAGGTTGGTGACCACGATCGCATCGTAGAGATCGGGATCGGCCATCCCTTCGACGGCTTCCTTGATGTCCTCGAACAGCTTGCCGGTGACGAGCGTTTCCGAGGAGAAGGGCACATAGCCGACCGTCCGCCGCGCGCCGTAGAAGTGCGAGGTGAAGGTCAGGCCATAGACGCAGCAGGCCGAGCCCGAGAGCACGGTCGCAGTGCGCCGCATTCTCAGGCCCACCCGGAGTGACCCGAACGCGGGGCACATGGATTGGGGTTGGTCGTGGGGGCCGACCGGATAGTCGGCGGCATATTGATCGAGGATCTCGCTCTTGCCCGCGGCGCGCGCGGCCTCGCGCATTGTGTCCTTCGAGGCGCAGCCGCCCGCCTCCGCGCCGGGATCCAGGGCGATCCGGTCAGGGGTGCGTTCCGCGTCAAAGGCGCTGTGGTCGCTCATGCCTCGTCGTAGATCACTTCGAGGCTGGGGCGGGTTTCGAACACCCCGCCGCGCATGTCGGCCTGGGTGGCGGGGACGAGTTCGACATTGCCGCCGACGACATCGGCGCTGAACAGGCCCAGAAGGCCGTCCTGATCGAGCGGGGTGGGGCGCAGCGGCGGAGCGCTGGCGACATTTTCCGCCAGCTCCTCGAACAGGCTGCCCCATTCGCCGCCGGGATAGCCGATGATCTGGTAATTGGCGCTCTTGCGGCGGATGTCCTCGTTGGCGGGGATCGCAGTGAGCACCGGGATGCCCACGGTCTTGGCGAAGGCATGGGCCTCGCCCGTACCGTCGTCCTTGTTGACGATCATGCCCGCCACGCCGACGTTGCCGCCCATCTTGCGGAAGTATTCGACCGCCTGGCATACGTTGTTCGCCACGTAGAGCGATTGCAGGTCGTTCGATCCGACCACGATCACCTTCTGGCACATGTCGCGCGCGATCGGCAGGCCGAAGCCGCCGCACACCACGTCACCCAGAAAGTCGAGCAGGACGTAATCGAAGCCCCAGTCGTGGAAGCCCAGCTTTTCGAGCGTTTCGAAGCCGTGGATGATGCCGCGCCCGCCGCAGCCGCGGCCGACCTCGGGGCCGCCGAGCTCCATCGCGAAGACGCCGTCGCGCTGGAAGCACACATCCTCGATGCGCACTTCCTCGCCCGCGAGCTTCTTCTTCGAGGAGGTCTCGATGATCGAAGGGGTGGCCTTGCCGCCGAACAGCAGGCTGGTGGTGTCGGACTTGGGATCGCAGCCGATCAGCAGCACGCGCTTGCCCTGCTGGGCCATCATGTAGCTGAGATTGGCGAGCGCGAAGCTCTTGCCCGAGCCGCCCTTGCCGTAGATCGCGATGATCTGCGTCTCGCTCTTCACCTCGCCGGTGTGGACCGGATCGGGCTCGTGGCTTGCCTCTTCGCGAAGGTGGGCGGCCTGGGTATCAAGCACGGACATCAGCATTCGCTCCAATCGAGGACCATCTTCAGGCAATCGGGATCGCTGAAGGCTTGGGGGTAGGCGTCGAGCGCCTCTCCGGCAGGGCGCCGGTTGGTGACGAGACCCTTGAGGTCGAGCCTGCCGCATTCGATCAGCGCCCGCGTTTCGGCGAGGTCGCCCGGCTGCCATTCGGCGGCGACACGGAAATGCGCCTCGCGCATGAAGGCGGCCGGGAAGGCGAAGCTGACGCGTTCGGAATAGAAGCCCGCGAGCACGATCTCTCCGCCCTTGGAAAGGCGCATGACGAGATCGTCGATCAGGCCGGCATCCCCGCTGGCGTCGTAGATCGCGTGATAATCGCGCCGCTCGTCGGCGGCGGGGTCGATGACGGTGTAGCCGGCCGCGCCATTGCGGCGGGCGGGATTGGTTTCCCACACCGTCGGCGCCGCGCCGCCCAGGGCGAGCGTCAGACGGGCGAGCAGGCGGCCGAGCACGCCGTGCCCGACGATCAGGTCGGGCAACGACTCGCGCCGGGCAAAGCCGCCCTTGATCGCGTGGAGCGCGGTCGCGGCGAGCGCGCAGAGCACGCCGGCCTCGCCGAGGTGTTCGGGAATGGGCAGCGCCCGGGCCGAGGGCACGATCACCCGCCGCGCCGTGCCGCCGAAGAGGCCGCGCGCATCGGTGTAGCAATTGGCCCCGGGCACGAAGACCCAGTCGCCCAGCCGTGAGCGGGCATCGGGCCCGGTCTCGACGATGCGGCCGACCGATTCATAGCCCGGCACCAGCGGATAGCCGAGCCCCGGGAAGGGCGGCATGCGTCCGGTGAAGAGGAGCTTTTCGGTGCCGGTGCTGATGCCGCTCCAGGCGATCTCGACGAGAACGTCCGAGGCTTCCACCGGCTTCATTTCGAGCGACCGGAGAGCGAGGCGCTCCGGTGCTTCGAGAATGACGGCCAGCGTGTTCATGTCCTCGGTCCTCCCTGAGGGGTCAATTCGAGGCGCGAACGCCGAGTCGAAAACCCCGCAGCTACGTTCTCCCAACTGTGTGCTACGCCTTACGTTCCCGACTGTCAAACAACTTGGACAAATTATGCTCAGGCGGTGGCGATGATCACGCTTGCGTTGACCGGTTGCGCGGTCGCGACGAGGCGAGCGCGGGCAAAGCCGGCCTGGCGGCACATGGCGATGATCTCGGCCGGGCTGCGCGGGCGCCCCGAGCCCATCGCCCAGAGGTAGAGGCCGAAAAAGGCCTCGCCCATCGGTTCGGCGCCGGGGATGCGCGCCATCGGCTCGGCGATCAGCAGCCGCGCGCCGGAGGCGAGGCTGGCGCGGATATTGGCAAGCAGGCTCTGCGCGGGCGCATCGTCGTGATCGTGGAGGATCCGGATGAGCGACACCATGTCGTAGCCTTGCGGTATGGAATCGCTGAAGAAATTCCCGGGGTGCGCGGTGACGCGGTGTGGGCCGAGCGCCTCGCCCAGCACCGCGGCCCCGGTCGCGGCGACCTCCGGAAGATCGAACAGGCCGAGCTTCAGCTGCGGCCAGGCCGCGCCGATCTGCCGGAGGAAGGCGCCGTGTCCGCCGCCGACATCGAGCAGCCGCTCGACGTCGCGGAAGGTGACCGCAGCCAGCACCTCCTCGGCCACGAAGTGCTGCGAGGCGGCCATCAATGCCGAATATTCCGCCGTGTCCTCGCCCCTTTCGGTCACGCCCTGAAGCGCCCCGGCATAGGTCCAGAAGCGCGAGAGCGCCGTGGGCTCGGCCCTGTCCGCGCGCAGCAGGGCGAGCGGATCGGCAAGGTCGGCATAGAGCAGGCGGTGATGGCGCACCATCGCCTGCACGCCGGGATTGGTCGCGAAAACAGCGCCTTGCTCTCCCAGCATCCAGTGGTCCGGCACCGGCTCCTCGGACAGCATCAGCGGGCGGCCCGCGCGCAGTAGGGTGAGCGCGGCGCTCTCCGACAGGTCCATCCTTGCGGCGACATCGGCGGCGGACAGCGGGCCGTCCGTCAGCACGTCGAACAGCCCGCCTTCGACATAGGCGCGCAGGACTTGCGAGTAGGCAAAGCCTGCCAGCAGGTCGAAGGCGCCATTGGCGCGGCTGCGCGCGATCCACCGGATCAGCGGCAAGCGGGCGGCCCAGTGCTGGAATCCGGCGCTCGAGAACAGCCGGTTGCGGCGGGCCACGTAACCGAGCTTGAAGGCGGCCCAGCGGCTCACTGTCGGGGTGCTTCACGGGCCATATGTCTAAAAGATTGGACATGTAGGCGCGTAAGGTCAATGATAATCGCGGTTGTTGACGGAGCGAGGACAGGTGCACGCGCGAGTCGCCGTGATCGGAGCCGGGATCGGCGGCCTCACCAGCGCCGCCCTGCTCGCCGCGCGCGGCGCCGATGTCATCGTGCTCGAGAAGGAAGCCTGGGTCGGCGGCAAGGCACGCCGGGTCGAGGTCGATGGCGCCGCAATCGACGGCGGGCCGACGGTCTTCACCTACCGCGCCGTGTTCGACGAGGTCTTCGCCGCCTGCGGGGCGCAGCTTGATGACCATGTCACCGCCCGCCGCGCCGAGGTGATCGCCCGCCATGCGTGGGACGATGGCGGCCATCTCGATCTTTTCGCCGACCCCGAAGCGAGCGCCGCGGCCGTGGCCGCCTTCGCCGGGGAGGATGCCGCGCGGGGCTACCGCGCCTTCGCCGCCGAGGCCGCCCGGATCTTCGGCGTGCTGGAGGAACCCTTCCTGCGCGGAGACAAGGCCTCGACGCCCTTGCCGATGATGTGGCGGATCGGGCCGTGGCGGATCGGCGACGCGCTGGCGATGCGCCCCTTCGACGGGATGTGGACCGCGCTCGGAGAGCACTTCGCCGACCCGCGCCTTCGGCAATTGTTCGGGCGCTATGCAACCTATTGCGGCTCCTCGCCCTTCGCCGCGCCCGCGACGCTGATGCTCATCGCCCATCTCGAGGCGCGCGGGGTGTGGCTGATCGAGGGCGGCATCCATGCGCTGGCAAAGGCGCTCGCGGGCCTTGCCGAGCGGCAGGGCGCGCGGGTGCGCACCGGCGCGCCGGTGGCCGAGATCCTCACGGCGCAAGGACGCGCCAGCGGGGTGCGCCTTGCATCGGGCGAGGTGATCCCCGCCGACATCGTCATCTGCAACGGCGATCCCGGCGCGCTCGCCACCGGGCGCTTCGGCGAGGCGGCGGCGCGCGCGGTGCCCGCGATCCCGCAGGCCAAGCGCTCGCTCTCGGCGCTGGTGTGGTATGCCCATGCCGAGACGCGCGGCTTCGAGCTGACCCACCACAACGTCTTCTTCTCGCGCGACTACCCGCGCGAGTTCCGCGAGATCGCCGCGGGCGGCACGCCGTCCGAGCCCACGGTCTATGTCTGCGCCATCGACCGCGACGCCCAGCTTGGCGCGCCCGCGCCGCAGGGCCGCGAGCGGCTCCAGATCATCGTCAACGCCCCTGCCGACGGAGACGTCCACACCTACACACCCGAGGAGAGAGAGCGATGCACACGGGCCATGATCGCCACGCTGAAACGCTGCGGCCTGCAACTGGAAGACCCGCTGCCGCATCGGCTCATGACCCCGCAGGACTGGGAGCACCTCTTCCCGGCCACGGGCGGCGCCCTCTATGGCAGAGCGTCGCACGGCTGGGCGGCCTCCTTCCAGCGGCAGGGGCCGAAGACGCGCCTTCCCGGGCTGTACTGCACGGGCGGGGCGACCCATCCGGCGGCTGGGGTGCCCATGGCAGCCTTGTCCGGGCAGCTGGCCGCGCGGGTGATCGCGAAGGACCTCGCTTCGACGAGGACATCCCCGCGGGCGGCTACAGCTGGTGGTATGTCGACGCGATCAGCGACGACGGGCAGCACGGGCTGACGATCATCGCCTTCCTGGGCAGCGTCTTCTCGCCCTATTACAAGAAGAGCGGTCGGAGCGACCCGCTGGATCACTGTTCGCTCAACGTCGCGCTCTACGGCCCGCAGGCGCGTTGGGCGATGACCGAGCGGCGGCGCGATACGGTTGCGCGCGATGCCAGCACCCTCGCCATCGGCCCCAGCAACGTGCGCTGGGAGGGCGGGGCGCTGACCATCGACATCGTCGAAGGCGACACGCGGCTGTTCGTGCCGTGGCAGCGTCCGGTGCGCGGCACGGTGCGGGTGTGGCCCGAGATGCTCAACCGCACCGCCTTCGCGCTCGACGGGGCGGAGAGCCACATCTGGCACTGCCTTGCCCCCTGCGCGCGGATCGAGGTCGAGATGACCGCCCCGGCGCTCAGGTGGCAGGGCCGCGCCTATCTCGACCACAACCGGGGGGCCGAGCCGCTCGAGACCGGCTTCAACACGTGGCACTGGTCGCGCGCGCATCTGACGGAAGGCGCGCTGGTATGCTACGAGGGCGAACGCGGAGACGGTTCGCTGTTCGCGAGCGCGCTGCGGTTCGATGCCAGGGGCGTGCCCGAGCCGGTCGAGTTGCCGCCCATCGCGGCGCTCCCCGACAGCAAGTGGGGCATCGCCCGTCGCACCCGCTCCGACATCGGCGTCGCCGAGGTGCGCCGGACCTGGGAGGACACCCCCTTCTACGCCCGCAGCGAGCTCGCCTCGCGCTTTCTGGGCGAGGAGGTGGTGGCGGTGCAGGAAAGCCTCGACATGCGCCGCTTCGCCTCGCCGCTGGTGCAGTTCATGCTCCCCTACCGGATGCCGCGGCGCAAGGGTTAGGCGGGAGCGCCCAATGCAAAGTCCGACGCGAGGCAGTGTCGGTCAACTCTGGTCGAAGATACCGGCCTTCAATTCTTCATAGAATGGCAGGTTGGAAGTAAAGCCGGCAGGGCACAACTGGAGTGAGTTGGGATATCCCTACTTCCTCTAACACGCTCCAGATCGGCAACGGGGGAACCACCGGCTCGCTGGGCACGGGCAACATCGTCAACAACGCTGCACTGGTGTTCAACCGCTCGAACGACGCGACGTTCGGCAACCTCATCTCCGGCTCGGGCAGCCTGACGAAGCGCGGGGGCGGCACGCTCACCCTCACCGGCAACCTCTCGCAAGGGTCGGTCCAGATCGATGGCGGGACCCTGGCCCTGTCGGGAACCAACACCTTCACCGGCGGCATCACGGTCGCCGGCGGCACGCTGCGTCTGGCGAGCAACGGCGCGGCGGGCGGCGCGACCGGGGTGATCCGCACCACGGGTTCGGTGATCGACTATGCCAACGGCGTGAACATGGCGACGCCGATCGTCCTCAACTCCAGCACCACGCAGCTCCAGGTTCTCTCGGGAAGCGCGACCCAATCGGGCGTGATCTCGGAAATCGGGGGGGCGCGGCCGCTGGAGAAGATCGGCGCGGGCAACCTGCGGCTGACAGCGGCCAACACCTACTCGGGCCTGACCACCGTGTCGGCGGGCACGTTGACGATCACGAATTCCGGCGCGCTCGGGACTGCGGCGGGCGGCACGACGGTCAACAGCGGCGCGACGCTGGAGTTCAACGGCGCGGGAGTGGGCATCGGGGACGCGCTGACCATCAGCGGTACCGGAAACGGCGGGATCGGTGCGCTGCGCTTCACCTACAGCGGCTCTCCCACGTTCGACACCGCGGTTTTCAATAACGTGGTTTCGCTGGCAGCAAACGCCACCATCACCTTTACCGATCGCACCTTCCTCAACAGCATCGGCGGTTTCCAGCTGGGCAGTTCCACGCTGACAGTCGTCAGCGAGGGAGCCGGTAATTCCACGATCCGCATGACCGGTGCGATCTCGGGCACCGGCGGAATAATCCAAGAGGGTAACGGCCTTCTCGAGCTGATCGGCAACAACACCTTCACCGGTCCGGTCACGGTCAACGGGGGCGACCTGCTCCTCGAGTTCGGGGCGGCCGTGGCGGACTCGGTGGCTATCAGCATGGCTGCTGGCACCCGCCTGTTTGTCGTCGGATCGGAAACGATCGGATCACTCTCCGGTGCGGGCGCGCTCCGATTGAGCTCGAACGGCACGCTCACGACCGGGGGCAACAACGCATCGACGACGCTGTCCGGAAATGTCAGCGGCAACGGCAGCATCACCAAGGTCGGGACCGGCACCTTCACGCTGACCGGCGCGAACAGCGCGGTGGGCACCACCACGATCAGCGGCGGCACGCTTCAGATCGGCAACGGGGGAACCACCGGCTCGCTGTGCACGGGCAACGTCGTCAATAACGCTGCGCTGGTGTTCAACCGCTCGAACGACCTGACGGTCGGCAACATCATCAGCGGCACAGGGACGCTGACGAAGCAGGGCGCGGGCGTTCTGACGCTGACCGGCGCCAACACCTACACCGGCACTACCACGATCAACGACGGCACCCTCGTCATCGGCACCGGCGGCAGGCTGGGCAGCGGCAATGTGGTGAACAACAGCCTGCTCACCTTCAACAGTGCAGACGCCATCACGGTCGCCAACACGATCAGCGGCACCGGCCGGGTGTTCCAGACCGGCAGCGGCACGCTGACGCTGACCGGCGACAACAGCTACGCCCTCGGAACGCTGCTGAGCGCGGGCAACCTCGTCGTCGGCAGCAACACCGCGCTGGGAACCGGGCTGCTCACCACGCTGGGCGGCACGCTGCAGCTCGGCATCGAAACCACCCCGGGTGTCAGTGCAGGGCCGATCACGCTGGGCAACCGGATCGAGCTGCTGGGCAACACCATTGTCGATCTGGTGGGCGACACGGCAGGGGTGAACGCCTTTACCGGACTATACGACAGTGCGGGCACCAGTGCCACGCTGAACGGGGTGATCTCCGGCACCGGCAGAATGACATTCGTGGGCGCAGGCACGCTCACCCTCAACGGCAACAACACCCTGAGCGGCGGTATGAGCTTTGGTCAGGCGCTGGTCCAGATCGGCCATGCCAACGCCTTCGGCACCGGTTCGGTCGTTCTGGAGAGCACCGCCGGGCTGCGCAACACCAGCGGCGGCGCGCTGACGATCGGCAACAACATCGCCGCCACCGGCATCGGCAACACCATCGGCGGCACGGCCGATCTTACCCTGCTCGGCAACCTTTCCGGCAATGGCGTGCTGAGCAAGGTGCAGGGCGGCACGCTGTCGATCAACGGCGACGTCAACGATTTCGTCGGCGGGCTGATCATCAACGGCGGCACGGTGCTGGTCAACGGCACGATGGGCAATGCGGGCGCGGCCGTGGTCGTCGGCAGCGGCGGGACGCTCGGAGGCACCGGCACCATCGCCGGCAGCGTGAATGTGAACAGCGGCGGCACGCTCGCCGCCGGGCAGAGCCCGGGCACCATCACCATCGGCACGCTGACGCTGAATGCGGGATCGAACACGATCTTCGAACTGGCGCAGGCGGGCGTTGCCGGAGGGCCGAACAACGATCTCATCCGCGTGACGGGCAATCTGGCGCTGAACGGCGGCAGCATCAGCATCGTGCGCGGCGTCGGTTTCGGTGCCGGGCAATATACCCTGTTCGAGTTCGGTTCCCAGAGCGGGCTGCTCGGCAATCTGACCCTCAACCCGCTCGGCGGCGGGTTCGCCGGAAGCCTCGCGCTCGGTGCCAACACGGTGCTGATGAATGTCGCAGGCGCTGCCGATCAGGTGCACTGGAACGGCTCGACCCTCGCCCCGACCGGCGCGATCGTCGGCGGCAGCGGGACGTGGGACCTCACGAGCAGCAATTTCAGCAATGCCACCGGCACGGTCAGCGGACCGTGGGCGGGCAATGGCGCGCTGGCGATTTTCGGCGGCGCCACCGGCGGCACCGTCACCATCGCAGCCGACACCGTGCTGTCCCCTTCGGGTCTTCGCTTCCAGACCAATGGCTACGTCATCGCCGGAGCCAGCGCGGGCTCGGGCCTGGCCCTTGCCGGGCCGACCGGGATCGAGACGACCGCCGGCAGCGGTGCGACGATCGCCGTCGGGATCTCGGGCGCGGGATCGCTGACCAAGACCGGTCCGGGGACCCTCACGCTGACGGGTGCCAACACCTATGCGGGCAACACCAGCGTCGTCGGCGGCACGCTGCAGATCGGCAATGGCGGGACGAGCGGAACGCTGGGCGGCGGGAATGTGCTGAACGACGGCGCGCTGGTGTTCAACCGTGCAAACGACATCACCGTTGCGAACGTCATCAGCGGCAGCGGCACGCTGACGAAGCTGGGCGCGGGCACGCTGACGCTGTCGGGCGCGAACACCTACACCGGATCGACCACGGTCGCGGCCGGTACCTTGCAGATCCTCGCGGGGGGATCGCTCGCATCGGGTGTGATCAACAGTGCCAACCTGACCAACGCCGGCACGATTTCGGGCTTCGTCGTCAACTCCGGCGTGCTGGGCTCTACCGGCGTGCTGGGCCGAGGCCTGGCCAACAATGCCACGGGCAGCGCCTTTGTGTCGGGCCAGCTGATCGGGACTGTCATCAACGCGGGCAGCATCACCCTGACCGGCACCACCACCGGCATCGCCGATGTCAGCCAGAATGGGGGAACCTTCAACCTCAACGGTTTTGACACGACGATCCAGAGCCTCGCAGGCTCAGGCGGAACGCTGGCGCTGGGGAGCGCGACGCTGACCATTACCGGCACCGGTTTTCCCAGCAACACCTTCGATGGCACAATCACCGGCACGGGAAGCCTCATAAAGAACGGCCCCTCGGCCTTCTCGCTTTCGGGCGCGCAGAGCTACACCGGCCTGACCACGATCAACGGCGGTTCCCTGATCATCGGTGCAGCAGAGTCGCTCGCCGGCGCGGTCCAGAACAACGCCGGCTTCGGCAATGCCGGCACCATCGCGGGTCTGGTCACCAACGCGGGCACGCTGAGCTCGACGGGAACGCTAGCCGCCGGACTGACCAATACGGCAGGTGCGAGGGCGAACGTGCGCGGGAGCGTCAACGGCGTCATCACCAATGCCGGCACGGTGTCGCTCATGTGTGTGACAACCGGCATCACCACGCTCTCGCAGAGTGCGACCGGCGTAACCAACCTGTTCGGCTTCAACACCGCTGTCGACGCCCTGAGCGGCGGCGGGACGGTGACGTTAGGCAGCGCGATCCTTACGGTTGGAGGCACAAGCAGTTCGAGCACCTTCGGCGGAACGATCACCGGCAGTGGTGGTCTGACCAAGGTCGGCACCGGCACGCTCACCCTGTCGGGCGCGAACACCTACACGGGCGCAACCCGCATCGAGGGCGGCACGCTGGCGCTTGGCGCGAACAATGTGATCGCCAATGGCTCGGCGGTGCAGATCGCCGGCGGCACGCTGGCGCTGGGCACCTTCGCCGACACCGTCGCGAGCGTCGACCTCTCCGCGGGCAGCATCACCGGCGGCCCCGGCAGCGCGCTCGGGGTTACGGGTGATTACGTGCAGTCGGGCGGCACGCTGGCGACCGGCGCGACCGTCAATGTCGGCACCAGCGCCAGCGGCGTGATCCGCCTGTCGGGCGGGACGATTGCGGGCACGCTCAATGGCGCCCGCGCCGGGGTCGGTGCGGGGATCGTCAACGGCGGCAGCGTGCTCGTGACCGGAGGCATGGCGCTCGCCGGCAATCTCAATGTCGGCACTACCGGCACCGGCACCCTGAACATCACCGGCGGCGGCATCGTCGGCAATGCGCAGGGCTGGATCGGAGAAAGCGCCGGCTCGGTCGGCACGGTGAATGTCGCAGGCGCAGGCAGCCGCTGGGACAACAGCAGCTCACTGATAGTCGGCTTCTCGGGCACCGGTGTCCTGAGGATTTCCGATGGCGGCATCGTCACGGCAGCTGGCGGCGTCGCAGGCCTGAACGCAGGATCGGATGGCACGCTATCGGTTTCGGGCGCCGGAAGCCGCCTGGTGATCCAGAGCATCTCCTCGCCGGGACTCCTCAGCGTCGGGGACGCCGGCAATGGCCGATTGGAGCTGACGGACGGCGGCGAGATCTTGTCCGTCAACAGCTCCATAGGCCGGCTCGCCGGCGGACGGGGCTCCGCACTGGTGAGCGGGGCGGGCAGCCGCTGGACAACCTCCGCAACCTTCTTTGTCGGCGGTTTCGGCGAAGGCACACTCGACATTGTCGACGGTGGCCAGGTGGCATCTTCCAGCGCCGTGATCGGCGTGCCCGCTGGGGCGAATGGCACGGCGCGGGTTTCCGGCATTGGAAGCCGATGGGACGCTTCGGGCTCGATTTCCCTCGGCAACATCGGCACCGGGACGCTGACGATCTCGGATCGCGGGGCGGTGTCCGGCGCAAGCATGACCATCGCCAGCGATGCGCGCGGCACCGGCACGCTGATCTTCGGCGCCGCCGAAGGCAGCGCGGCGGTCGCAGCGGGCACGCTGACCACGCCCACCATCGCGATGGGGCCGGGCGCGGCGAGCATCATCTTCAACCACGCCGCGGCCGATTTCGAACTCGCCGCCGCGATCTCCGGCACGGGGACGCTGCGCCAGCTGGCAGGCGTCACCACCCTGTCCGGCGCCAGCACCTTCACGGGGCTCACCAGCGTGCTGGGCGGAACCCTGCGGGTGACGGGTTCGCTCGCGTCCGACGTGCTGATCGGAGGTGCTACGCTGGAGAACACCGGCACCATCGGCGGCCTTGTGACCAACAACGGCACGCTGGTCTCGACCGGCACGCTGGGCGGCGGTCTGGTCAACGCGGGCGGGGCCACGGCGCGGATCAGCGGCGTGCTTGCGGGCGCAGTCGACAACAGCGGGACAATCGCGCTCACGGGCGCGACCTCGGGCGGTGCGGCGCTGACGCAGAGTGTCACCGGCACGCTCGACCTTGCGGGCAACAGCCTCGAACTGGGCAGCCTTGCGGGCGAGGGTTCGGTGCGGCTGGGCAGCGGGACGCTGACCACGGGCGGCGACGACAGCTCCACCACCTTCGCGGGGGTGATCTCGGGCAGCGGCGGGCTGGTCAAGACCGGCAGCGGCATCTTCACGCTGAGCGGGGTGAACACCTTCACCGGCCTCACCACGGTCAGCGCAGGGACGCTGGCCATCGGCGCGGGCGCAGCGCTGGCGGGCGGGGCGAGCAACGCTGCGACCCTGACCAATGCCGGGACCATCGCGGGAGCCGTGAGCAACACCGGCAGCCTGACCAACACCGGCACCATCGGCGGCCTTGTGACCAACGGCGGCACGCTGGTCTCGACCGGCACGCTCGGCGGCGGCCTCGTCAACGCGGGCGGGGCGACGGCGCAGATCGCCGGCGTCGTGAGCGGCGCGGTGAGCAATGGCGGCACCATCACCCTGACCGGCACGACCACCGGGATCGGGGCCGTGACACAACTGGCCGGAGGGGTGTTCGACCTTGCCGGCTTCAGCACCACCATCGGCAGCCTTGCGGGCGAAGGATCGGTGCGGCTGGGCAGCGGGACGCTGACCACGGGCGGCGACGACAGCTCCACCACCTTCGCGGGAGTGATCTCCGGCAACGGCGGACTGGTAAAGACCGGCAGCGGCACCTTCACGCTGGTCGGGGCGAACAGCTTCACCGGCCTCACCACGGTCAGCGCGGGGACGCTGGCCATCGGCGCGAGCGGGGCGCTGGCGGGCGCGGTCCTCAACAACGCGACCCTCGCCAACGCGGGCAGCATCGCGGGCGCGGTGACCAACACGGCGGTGTTCTCGAACACCGGCAGCGTGGCCGGGCTGGTGACCAGCAGCGGCACGCTGACCAACGGCGGCACGCTCGGCGGCGGGCTGGCCAACCTCGTGGGCGGCAACGCCAGCAACACCGGCAGCATCGCAGGCGGCGTGACCAATGCGGGCACCCTTGCCAACAGCGGCACCATCGGCGGGCTGGTGACCAACAACGGCACCCTCGCCTCGACCGGCACGCTCGGTGGCGGGCTCGTCAACGCGGGCGGGGCGACGGCGCAGATCGCCGGCGTCGTGACCGGCACAGTGAGCAATGGCGGCACCATCACCCTGACCGGCACGACCACCGGGATCGGGGCCGTGACCCAGGTGGCGGGCGGGGTGTTCGACCTTGCCGGCTTCAGCACCACCATCGGCAGCCTTGCGGGCGACGGTTCGGTGCGGCTGGGCAGCGGGACGCTCACCACGGGCGGCGACGACAGCTCCACCACCTTCGCGGGGGTGATCTCGGGCAGCGGCGGGCTGGTCAAGACCGGCAGCGGCATCTTCACGCTGAGCGGGGTGAACACCTTCACCGGCCTCACCACGGTCAGCGCGGGGACGCTGGCGATCGGCGCGGGCGCGGCGCTGGCGGGCGGGGCGAGCAACGCTGCGACCCTCACCAACGCCGGGACCATCGCGGGAGCCGTGGGCAACACCGGCAGCCTGAGCAACACCGGCACCATCGGCGGCCTCGTGACCAACGGCGGCACGCTGGTCTCGACCGGCACGCTCGGCGGCGGCCTCGTCAACGCGGGCGGGGCGACGGCGCAGATCAGCGGCGTCGTGAGCGGCGCGGTGAGCAACGGCGGCACCATCACCCTGACCGGCACGACCACCGGGATCACCGGGCTGGTGCAGGTTGCAGGTGGCCGCTTCGATCTGGCCGGCTTCGCCACGACTCTGGGCGGGCTGTCGGGCGAAGGTGCCGTTCTGCTCGGCAGCGGCGATCTGACCGTCGATACCGGTGCGGGCAGCACGCGCTTTGCCGGGGTGATCTCGGGCAGCGGTGGCTTGACCAAGCGCGGTGCGCAGACCCTTGCGCTCGCAGGCGCGAACACCTTCACCGGCCTCGTCACCGTCAGCGGAGGCACGCTGCTGGTGGAGACGGGCGGATCGCTGGCGAGCGCGGTGCTCAACAACGCCGATCTCGCGAATGGCGGGACGATTGCCGGGCTGGTGACCAACAACGGGACGTTCCTCACCGCAGGGCGGGTGATCGGCGGGCTGGTCAACAATGGCTCGGTCCAGCTCGCAGGCCAGATCGACGGGGCGGTGACCAACAATGGCCGGATCACCAATATCGGCGGTGCCATGCTGCTCGGCCGCTTCACCCAGGCTGCGGGCGGTAGTCTGAACCTGTCCGGGTTCAGCAGTTCCCTCGGCAGCCTCGCAGGGGGCGGCACGATTGCGCTCGGGTCGGCTACGCTGTTCGTCGGCGGCGACAACAGCTCCTCGACCTTCGCGGGGGTGATCTCGGGGAGCGGCGGGCTGGTCAAGACCGGCAGCGGCACCTTCACGCTCGACGGCGTGAACACCTATACCGGCACGAACTTCGTCAACGCGGGCACGCTGGTGGTCGGCAGCGGAGCGGCGGTTGTGCCGGTCCCGGCTGCGGCTCCGGCTGCCGCGGCGAGCGGAGCCGCCAGCGGGGATGTTGTCCCTGCGGTCGCGGCTGCTGCCTTGCGCCCGGCCCTGTCGGCCGGTGCGAGCGAGCTGTCCGGCGGGCCTGCCCTCGTCACGCTCGGCAGGGACGGCGCCATGACGACGAGCGCTCTGGCGACCGTCGATCTGTCCGCTCCGGCCATCGACGTGCTGACGGCTCCGGCCGCAGGCGCAGCCGTGCCCGCCAGCACCACCCTGTCGGCGGCAGTGATCGCCGGCAGCGTCGTCAACAACGCCGTTCTGGTCAACAACGGCACGATCCTCGGCCAGGTGAGCAACGCGGCGGGCGCATCGGCGCGCAACCAGGGCGTGATTGCCGGCACCGTCTTCAATGACGGCAGCCTTGTGTCCACGGGTACGCTGGGCAGAGGACTGGTCAACAACGGCACCGCGCAGATCGCCGGCGTGCTCAACGGCGATGTCGTCAACGCGGGCCGCATCGATCTGACCGGCGCGACCACCGGCATCGCCATCCTCGAGCAGGCCGCGGGCGGCAGCTTCAACCTCGCCGGGTTCGACACCCGCGTCGGCGCGATCAGCGGCGCGGGGGCGATCATCCTCGGCAATGCGAGGCTGACCACCGGGACCGACGGGATCGCAACGCTGTTCGGCGGGGTGATCAGCGGCACCGGCGGGCTGACCAAGGTCGGCACCGGACGGCTCGTCCTGACCGGGACCAACACCTACACCGGCGGAACGACCATCAGCGGCGGCGTGCTGCAACTGGGGAATGGCGGAACGACCGGTGCGATTGCCGGACCGGTCGTCAACAACGGGGCGCTGGTCATCAACCGGAGCGACGCCTTCACCTTCGCCAACGTGATCAGCGGCACGGGGATCTTCGTCCAGGACGGCACCGGCACCACCACGCTGACGGGTGCCAACACCTACCGCGGCGGCACGCTGGTCAGCCGGGGCCGGCTGGTCGGCAACACCGTCTCGCTCCAGGGCCTGATCGAGAACAACGCTGCCCTCGAATTCGCCCAGACCTCGGCCGGAACCTTCGCCGGTTCGCTGGTCGGGACCGGCGTGTTCGACAAGACAGGGGCGGGCCTGCTGACCCTCACCGGGAACAGCAACGGCTTCACCGGCGGCACCTTCGTGCGCGCGGGCGAGCTGCGCGTGACAGGCGGGCTTGCCGGCTCGCGCGTCACCGTGCTCTCGGGTGCGACCCTGTCGGGCAGCGGCACCATCGGCGGGCTCACCGCGAACAGCGGCAGCATCATCGCCCACGGCGCGGACGGGCCGGGCGTGCTCGGGGTGAACGGCGCGGTCAACCTGCAGGCGGGCAGCACCCTCCAGCTCCAGATCCGTGCGAACGGGCTGTCCGACGCGATCGTGAGCAACGGCGCGGCGAGCCTCGGCGGGACGGCGGCCTTCACCAATCTCGGCGGGGTCTATGCCTTCAACTCCGAGATCGTGCTGCTCCAGGCCGATGGCGGGCGCACCGGCACCTTCAACGCCGCCACCGGGTTTGCCGGCTTCGGGATCCTCTACCGTCCCGAACTGGTCTACACCGCCACCCAGGCGCGGCTCCGCATGGCGCCCAACCTGCTGGCGAACATCGTCGGCAGCACGCCGCTCACCGCCAACCAGCGTTCGGTCGTGAACCGCATCGATGGCGCGGTGACCGCGGGCTACAACCCGCAGCCGCTGTTCAACGTCTATGCCTTGCCGACGGCCCAACTGCCGGGCGCCTTCGACCAGCTTTCCGGCGAGATCTATGCGACCGCCGCCGGGGTGGGGATGGAGCAGGAGCGGCTCGTGCGCGAAGCGGTGCTGGGGCGCGTCAATACGCTTGCCATGGCCGCCCGCGGCGCGCCGGAAGCCGGGCAGGGCGCGGGCGCCTGGGCGCAGCTGTTCGGCGGCTGGGGCGACGGCGATGGCGACGGCAACGCCGCCCGCTTCGAAGCCGACCGGATGGGCTTTGCCACCGGCATCGACTTCGGCAATGCCAACGAGAACGGCAGCTGGCGCGCGGGCCTGTTCGGGCTGCGGATCCAGAGCGATGTCACCATCGACGCGCGCGGATCGAGCGCCGAGGTCCAGCAGTCGGGCGGCGGGGCCTACGCCGCGATCAGCACCGGCGGCCTGACCGCGACGGTCGGCGGCTATCTTGCCGAGGTCGATCTCAGGGCGTTCCGCAGCATCGCCCTGCCCGGATTTGCCGAGGACAATGTCGGGACCACCGAAGGCAGGGGCCGTCAGGCCTTCGCCGAGCTGTCCTACACGCTGACCGCCGGCAAGAGCCAGTTCCGTCCCTTCGTGGGCGGGGCGATCGGATCGTTCCGGCTGGATGCGCTGACCGAAAGGGGCGGAGCGGCCGCGCTGGCCATGACCCGGCAGCGTTATTCGACCGGCTCGGTCACGGCCGGGGTCGATGCGATGGTGCCGGTCGGCAAGCGGCTGGACGTGCTCGGCACGCTGGCGGGCCGTGCACAGCTGGGCGACCGCGATCCCCGGGCACAGCTCGCTCTCGCCGCGGCCCCGCAGCAGGGCTTCGCGATCGAGGGCGTGCAGCTCGACAAGTTCGCGCTTGCCGCGCGGCTCGAGGCGAGGCTGAAGCTCGAGGACAACCTCGAGATTTCGGCCGGCTACAACGGTCTGATCGGCAGCACCATCACCGACCACGGTGCACGCGCGACGGTGCAGGTCAGGTTCTGAAGCAGCCGATTGAGGGGCAGGGCGGGTTCCGCCTTGCCCTGTCGGCTGCCGCGGAGGAAGGATCAGGCGCGGCGGCCCCGGCATCGAGGCCGCCGCGCCCCCCAAGTCTTGTAGTTAACCCGATGGTGAAGTTTCCGCGCCAATTATGCTGCGCGGCTTCGTCCCCTCATGCTCTGCCACCCGAGGACCTGACGACAATCGGCAGACCACTTGCGGGAAATGCCGGATGTTTACGGGGCAGACGGGCATGAACGGATTGAACATCTCCAACGACACGTCGCTTTTCGAAGTGCCTGCCGTGCTCAACGCAGGCGGCAAGCTGACGGATCACTGCGCCCGGGAAGCTGTCGACAAGATCGACACATACGGCTTCGTCATCTTCACCGATCTGCTGTCGCACGAGGAAGCCGATGCCGCGCTCGACATGGTCCGCCAGGCCGCCGACGATCCCGAGCGCAACCTGTGCACCTTCGCCAGCGAAACCGACAACCGCTACAAGCGCCGGGATTTCTGCTCGCTTCCCTCCACGCCGTTTCTCAACAGCTTCGCCGGCACCCTGTGCCAGCGGCTCGAAGGCGTGATCTCGGAATATTGCCGCCCGTCCCACCGGCTGCTCGAAGCGGTCACCCTGACCAGCTATCTGGGCTCGTCGCACCAGTATTTCCACCGCGATCCGCCCAACGTGCTCAGCTTCTTCGCGGCCTTCGAGGATGTCTCCGAGGACCAGGGCGGGACCGTGTTCGTGCCGGGCACCCACAAGTATGCCGGCGTCGAGAAACGGCATGGCGGCTTGGGCCTCGAGCTGATGGACCTGTTCATGGTCTGGTCGAACATCCACGTCTTCCGCCACAATTTCCGGAAGTTGTGGGACATGCGCAAGGGCCGGGGCGCGTCCCTGGCGCCGGGCGAATTCCGCGACCGGGTGTTCTCGACCAAGTGGGACGAATACCAGCCCAATATCCTGCGTTTCCTGACGAACCGGAACACGCATCTGAGCCTCAATACCTTCGGACCACGCACCTTGCGCGATCTCTATCGCCACCGCGCGGCCATCAGGGACAATTTCCACATCGTGCGGACCGCGCCGCGCAAGGGCACGGTGATCGTGTTCCGCAGCGACACGATCCATGCCGGACCCGACAACCGCTCGCCGAACCCGCGGCGTCTCTACGGCATGAGCATTTCGCGCGACATCATCGATCCCGAATACCTGTTCGACGGCTATTCGCCGCATCCCTCGCTGATCGCGCAGCCCCTGACCTTCGGCGATCTGCTGAATTTCCCGCCCCTCACGGTGCTGCCCAAGGCAGCCGAGCAGCTGGAGCAGATCCCGGCCGAGTGATCGCGCCGCCACGAAAGCCGTGGCCGGGCATCAGGCAGGAGGCGGGGCTGTGTCCTGCTCGGTCGCCTCGCGCGCGGCCTTTTCGGCGCGGGTGCGCTTGAGCTTGCGGTCCATCGCGATCCACTGCCACGCGCCGAAGCCGATCGCGAGGCCGTAGAACAGCACGATCTCGATCCAGCCGAAATTGCCCATCGCGCCGTTCCCGTTCCTAACCTTGCTCCGCGAGGAAGGCGGCGATCCGGGCTGCGGCCTCGCCGGGGGCTTCCTCGTGAGCCAAATGGCCGAGGCCGGGGAGAAGTTCCAGCCGGGCATCGGGCAGCCAGCCGGCGGCATCGCGCGCCCAGTCGGGCGGGATCGCAGGGTCGTTGGCGCCGTGCACCAGCAGCACGGGATTGCGGACGTCTCCCATCCGTTCGCGCAGGGCGGGCAGGTCCCAGTTCGCCATCATCGCCAGCGCCCCGCCAGCATGGCCGGGGTGCTTGAGCAGGGTGCGGTAACAGGCCAGCCCCGCCGGATCGATCCGCGAATGGGTCGAGCGCCACAGGAACCGCCCCGCGCCGCCGGTCAGATCGACCGTGCCGGCAAAGATGCGCGGCACCAGCGGGTTGATGAACAGCGCCTTGGCGACGGCGGGGAAGATCTGGGCGAAGGGTCCGGGGAAGGGCCGCAGCGCCGCGCTGAGGCCGACGATCGGCCCGCCATAGCCGTGATCGAGCCCGAGCTGGAGCGCGATCGCCGTCCCCGCCGAATGGCCGACGATGGCCTCGGGCGCGATCTCCAGCGCCTTCAGCAGCCCCGCGACCTCGCGCGCCATCGCGGGCAGGCTCATGGCATAGGCATCGTGGCCGGTGGTGAAGGCGTGGCGGGGCAGATCGGGGGCGATCACGGTGTAATCCGACGCCAGCAGCGGCATCAGCCCGCGCCACGAATGCACCGATGCGCCCGTGCCGTGGAGCAACAGCAGCGGCGGGCCGGATCCCATGCGCTGCACGTGCCAGCGGGTGCGCCCCACCTCGACGAAGGAACTCGCCTCGCGGTGCGGCCAGATCAGGCCCTCGGCATTCCAGTCGAGCGCGCTCATGCCGCCTTGCCGACCGGCTGGACGGCGTTGATCGCCGCCTGCAGCATCCGCGCATCGGCGCGGGGCAGGGCGAGGAAGCGGCCGCCGAGCGCCCTGGCGAGGGTCGCGCCTTCCGGGCCGGGGCGGGCGGAGATGTCGACCACCAGCGCGTCGATCCCGCGCGCCGCGATGGCCTTGGCGGCGGTCTCGGCATCGGCGGCAGCCTGCACGCGACCGGGCGAGCCGTCGGCGGCGATGTTGGCGCGGCCGTCGGTCAGGATCACCAGGGCGGCGCTGCGCCCGCGGGCGATCACCGCTTCGGCCACCTCGCGCGCGGCGTTCAGGCCCAGCGCGAGCGGCGTTCCGCCCCCGCCTGGCAGTTCCGCCAGCGTGCGCCGGGCGCGGGTGAGCGAGCGTGTGGGGGGCAGGAGCAGCTCGGCACTCGTGCCCCGGAAGGCCACGAGTGCGACCTCCGAGCGGGTTACATAGGCCTGCGCCAGCATCAGCTCGACCGCGCCCTTGGCCTCGGCCAGCCGCGCCGCCGCCGCCGAGCCGCTGGCGTCGACCGCGAAGATCGTCACGCGGGCCGCGCGCTCCTCGAAGCGGCGGATGCGCAGGTCTTCCTTGCGCATGATGATCGGGCCGGCGGTGTCCGCGCCGGTCTCGCGCCGCCTGACGGCCTGCCACGGGACGGCGGCGCGCAAGCTGTCGATCAGCGCCAGCTTCGCGCCCCCGCGCGGCATCCCGGCCCGCGCGCCGAGCGGCTTGCCGCGCGTCGCCGCCTTGCGCTTCTGCCCGGTCCCGCTCGATGAGGCGCGGCGCGGGGCTTTGCCTTGCGCGAGTTGCTCGAGCAGCCCGGCAGGGATCGCCGCGCGGGCGGCCTCGACGAGGATTTCGGAGAGGTCGGGCTCGGGCTGCTGGCGGTCGTTGTCGGATTCCGTATCGGGCGATCCATCAGGGGGCGGGGGCTCCTCGGGCGGGGCCTCGGGGGCCTCCTGCGGGGGGAGGCGGGTGGCGCGCGGGGCAAGAACAAGCCGCACCGCCCCCGCATGATCGGATGTGTTCGTAACCGAGCGCCCCGCCAGCGCTGCCAGCCCCCGCGCCGTCTCGGCAACGAACACAAGGGCGCGCAGGCTGTCGACCCCCAGCGCCTCGGCGGTCGCCGCCAGCGCCCTGAGGTCGGCCTCATCGAGCGGCCTTACCGCCGCGAGGCTCCCCCGGGCAGGCTCCAGCGTCACCCCCTGCCAGCGGCGCGAGGCGGCAAGGTCGCAGGGGAAGGCGAGCCGTTCGGTGAGGCTCGCCGGGGGCGCCTCGTCGGGCTCGGCGGCATCGTCGAGCAGGACCAGCGCCGTCCCGCCTTCGTCGAGCGCCTGGGCGAGCCGGCCGGCAACGCCTGTGTCCATCCGCTCGGCCATTCCGGCGATAAGCGCCCTGCCGCGCGCTTCCTCGATCAGGCCGGTCTGGCGGACCGGCTTTCCGGCCGCGAGGCTGGCGGCAAGATCGATCCCCCCCAGCAGCCGCTCGTCGTCGACATGGCCGGGCAGGCGGCGCAGGGGCACGGCCTCGGCGAGGGCGGCGACCAGCGCCTCGCGTGCCGGGCCGGGGCCGCGCAGGACAAGGCCCTTGAAGGTCGCGGGGGCCAGAGCGAAGAGCCGCGCCGCCAGCACCGCATCGTCGAGCGGATCGGCGGGTTCCGCGATCATCCGAACAGCTCGGCAATCGCCCGGGTGATGCGCACGGTGGAGCCGGTCTCGTCGAGCACGTCGCGGCGCAGCCGGTGCCTGAGCGCAGAGGGCGCGATGGCGACGAGGTGCTTGCGGGTGACGCTCTTCGCGCCTTCCAACGCTGCCAGCGCACGGGCGGCGCGCATCAGGGTAAGCTCGCCGCGCAAGCCGTCCGCGCCCACCGCAAGGCACAGGTTCGCAGCATCGCGCAGCACGTCCTCGCCGGGGGTGAGCTTGGGAAGCCGCGCCTTGCCCTTGGCGACGCGCTTGAGGATGGCCTCGTCCGCCTCCGCCCAGCGCGCGGCGAAGCCTTGCGGGTCGGCCTCGTTCTCGGCGACCAGCTTCATGATCGCGATGCGGGTCTCGATGTCCTTGGGGGTGCGCACCTCGACCGAGAGGCCGAAGCGGTCGAGCAGCTGCGGGCGCAGTTCGCCCTCTTCCGGGTTGCCGCTGCCGATCAGCACGAACTTGGCCGGGTGGCGCACCGACAGCCCCTCGCGCTCGACCACGTTCTCGCCCGAGGCCGCCACGTCGAGCAGCAGGTCGACCAGATGGTCTTCGAGCAGGTTGATCTCGTCGATGTAGAGGAACCCGCGGTGGGCCTTCGCCAACAGCCCCGGCTCGAACGCCTTCTCGCCCGACCGCAGCGCCCTTTCGAGATCGAGGCTGCCGATCACCCGGTCCTCGGTCGCCCCCAGCGGCATGTCGACGAAGGGGACGGGACGCTTGACCATCCTGCCGGTGCCGCAGACATCGGAATAGCGCGCCTGGTCTTCCTTCGAGCAGCCATAGGGGCAGCCCTCCGCCGCCATGATCGGCGGCAGCAGGCCGGCGAGGGCGCGGGCGGCGGTGCTCTTGCCGGTGCCGCGGTCGCCGAACACCATCACCCCGCCGATGCTCGGATCCACCGCCGCGATCAGCAGCGCCTGTTTCATCTCGTCCTGACCGACGATTGCGGAGAAAGGAAAGCGTGCCATGCGGCTCACCTTGTGAACCTTCGCGAAGGTTTGGACAAGTCCAGTGACAAGCTGGCTAGACAGTTTTCTCAGTCTCCGTTCGCCTCGAGCGAAGTCGAGAGGCCGGTTGCAAGGTAGGGTGTCTCGACTTCGCTCGACACGAAAGGAGGAGGAGTCTTACCGCTTCCCCAGCCGGTTCAGCACCAGAACCGGCAGAAGGCCCGCCGCGAGCAGGATCAGAGCCGGGATCGCTGCCTCGACCAGCCGCTCGTCGCTGGCGAGGCGGTAGGTGCGGGTGGCGAGGGTCTCGAGATTGAAGGGGCGCAAGATCAGCGTCGCGGGCAGCTCGCGCAGGGTGTCGATGAACACCAGCGCCGCAGCGCCCGCGAGGCTGGGGGCGAGGAGCGGGGCATAGATGCGCGCCAGCACCCGCGAAGGGCCCGCGCCGAGGCTCCTTGCGGCGGCATCGAGGCTGGGGGGAATGCGGGCGAGGCCGCCGCTGACGGTATTGTAGGCGACCGTCAGGAACCGCACCGAGAGGGCATAGACCAGCACGGCGCTTGTGCCCGTCAGCAGCAGTCCTCCGCTCCAGCCCAGGCTGTCCCGCGCGAACCGGGCCATGCTCACGTCGAACCCGCCCAGCGGCGCGAGCAGGCCGACCGCGAGCAGCGCGCCGGGGAGAGCATAGCCGAGCGTCGCCAGCCGGATCGCCCCCGCCGCTGCGCGCGATGCCGAGCGGGCGCGGGCGAAGGCGAGCAGGAGCGCGCAGGCAAGGCACAGCAGCGCAGTAGCGAGCCCCAGCCACAGGCTCCCCCTGAGGTAAGTCGGGAGATCCCCGGCGGCGGCGCGCGCCGTCTCGCTCATGGCGAGGCTGGCGAGCCAGGCGGCGGGCACCACGAAGCCGAGCAGCACCGGCAGAGCGCAGGCGGCGAGCGCCAGCCCCTTGCCGAGCGGCGACAGCACGACCAGCGGCTCCGCATCCACGCCCCGCGCAGCGAGCCCGTCGCGGCTGTCGCTACGCCCGCGCCGGGTGCGGGCCTCCCAGGCGACCAGTGCGATCACGAAAAGCAGCATCACCGCCGCGAGTTTCAGCGCAGCCGCCTTGTCGCCCATCGCCAGCCAGCTCCTGAAGATGCCGGTAGAGAAGGTGGGAATGGCGAAATACTCGGCCACCCCGAAGTCGGCGAGCACCTCCATCAGCACCAGCGCAAGGCCGCCCGCGATGGCGGGTCGCGCGGCGGGCAGGGCGACCCGCCAGAAGGCGCGCGAGGGGCCCGCGCCGAGGCTGCGCGCGGCGCGGAACTGGGTGAGGCTCTGGGTGGCGAAGGCGGTGCGCGCCAGCAGGTAGACATAGGGGTAGAGCACCAGCCCCAGCACCAGCGCCCCCCCGCCCAGCGAGCGGATGTCGGGGAAGGCATAGTCTTCCACCCCCCAGCCGGTCGCGGCGCGCAGCGCGCTCTGCACTGGCCCGGCGTAATCGAGGATGTCGGCATAGACATAGGCGGCGAGATAGGCGGGCAGCGCCAGCGGCAGGACCAGCGCCCAGCCCAGCACCCGGCGCCCCGGAAAGCGCGTCGCGGCGATCAGCCAGGCGCAGCCCGTCCCGGTCACCGCCGCGATCCCGCCCGCCAGCAGCATCAGCAGGGCGGTGTTGGCGATGTAGGTTGGAAGGACTGTCGCCGCGAGATCGCCGACCGTCTCGCCCGATCCGGCGCCGCCGCCGCCCGCCAGCGCCGTCCACAGCACCGCCGCGATCGGCAGACCCGCGAGCCCCGCGATTGCCAGTGCGGCGAGCGTCCAGCCGGTCCCATCCGCAGCCCTGCTTGCGGAGTCGGGCGCAATTTGCCTAAGGCGGCTCACCTCGTTTCCTGCGGACAGCGCCATTGAGCCTCGAATTTCGCCATATTGCCCATGCCTACGGTGCGGTGCGGGCGTTGGAGGACATCTCCTTCACCGCTCCGACGGGAGAGATCACCTGCCTGCTTGGCGCGTCGGGTTGCGGGAAGTCAACGCTTTTGGGGCTCGCTGCGGGCCTCCTGCGGGTGCAGCAGGGCGAGGTCGCGGTGGATGGCGCGGTGATGGCCGATGCGCGCCGCAGCCCGCCGCCCGAGGCGCGGCCCGTGGGGCTGGTGTTTCAGGACGGCGCGCTGTTCCCGCACATGACGCTGGCCGCCAATGTCGCCTTCGGCCTGCCCCGCGCACGGGCGGGCGAGGCCGATGCGTGGCTGGCGCGGGTCGGCCTTGCCGGCATGGGCGCACGCTATCCGCACGAGCTGTCGGGCGGCCAGCAGCAGCGCGCCGCGCTCGCAAGGGCGATGGCGCCGGGCCCGCAGGTGCTGCTGATGGACGAGCCTTTCGCCAGCGTCGACATCGTGCTGCGCCGGGCCCTGCGCCGCGAGTGCCGCATCCTGCTGCGCGAGGCGGGGACGACGGTGGTGCTGGTCACCCACGACCCGGCCGAGGCGCTCGACATCGCGGACCGGATCGCGGTGATGGAGGCAGGCCGCATCGTCCAGTTCGGCACCCCGCCCGAACTGCACGATGCCCCCGCCACCGCCGCCGTCGGCGCGATCTTCGGGGGCGCGCAGGTGATCGCAGGGCGACGCGCAGGCGAAGGGCTCGACACCCCCTTCGGCCTGTGGCCGCTGGCAAGCCTCGCGGGCGAGGTGCCCGATGAAGGCGCGCTCGATCTACTGGTGCAGGCCGACCGGCTGGTGCCGGTTGCCGATGTGCGCGGCTGCCGGGTGCGCGACGTCCACCCCCTCGGCGCGCGGTCGCGGGTGCTGCTCGAAGGTGCCGAGGGCGCGGGCGTGACGGTCGAGACCGCGCTGCCGGTCGATCCCGCGAAGACCTACAGCGTGGTCCCCGATCCCGGCAGCGTGCGCGCCTTTGCGCGGCATTAGGCCTTGCGCGGCATTGAATAATATTGCAAGTCATTCGCAACAAATCAGCCGAAAGCCTCTCTCCCATGAAACCGATCTTCCTCGCCGCCCTTGCCAGTATCAGCTTCGGCACGCTCGCCGCCTGTGCCGGCGAGGGTGGGGACGCGGGCGAGGCGGTGCCGATCACCGGCGAAGTCAACATCTACTCCTCGCGCCACTACGACACCGATCTGGCGCTCTACGAGGACTTCACCCGCGAAACCGGCATCAAGGTCAACCGCATCGAGGCCGATGCCGACGCGCTGATCGAGCGGATCGGGGCCGAGGGCGAGTTCAGCCCGGCGGACCTGCTGATCACCGTGGATGCCGGCCGGCTGTGGCGCGCCGAGGAGGCGGGCATCCTCGCGCCGGTCGAGTCGGCGGTGCTCAAGGAGCGCCTGCCCGCCAACCTGCGCCACCCGCAGGGCCTGTGGTTCGGCCTCTCCACCCGCGCGCGGATCATCATCTACGACAAGGCCAAGGGCGCGCCCGAGGGCCTCGCCAACTACGCCGATCTCGCCGATCCGAAGTTCAAGGGCCAGATCTGCATGAGGTCGTCCTCGAACATCTACAACATCTCGCTGCTCTCCAGCATCATCGCCCACAAGGGCGCGGACGCGGCGGAGCAATGGACAAAGGGCGTCGTGGCCAACTTCAAGCAGCCGCCGCAGGGCAACGACACCGCGATGATCGAGGCGGTCGCGGCGGGGCAGTGCCGCATCTCCGTGGTCAACACCTATTACCTCGCGCGCTATGCTGGGGGCGATGCCGGGGCAAAGGCGATCTTCGACAAGGTCGGGGTGATCTTCCCCGACCAGGCGGGCACCGGGACGCACGTCAACGTCAGCGGCGCAGGGCTGATCAAGACCGCGCCCAACCGTGAGAATGCCGTCAAGTTCCTCGAGTACCTGACCTCCGAGAGCGCCCAGCGCTACTTCGCCGACGGCAACAACGAATACCCCGCGGCCATCGGCCTCAAGGCCAATTCGGCCGTGGAGCGGCTCGGCAGCTTCAAGTCGGACACGCTGAGCGTCGCCGACATCGGCAAGGGGCAGGCCGAGGCGGTGCGGATCTTCGACCGCGCCGGCTGGAATTGATCTGGCGCAATTCAAGGCCCGCTTTCACGCCCTAACGCTAATCTGTCTTGAAGGGCGCGCGCTTGTCGTCCATTTGCGCCCCCATTTCCGGCTGCGGCATCCCCCGCGGCGCAGACCTGTATCCGAGGCCCGCTTTGAACCAGCCCATCATCGACCGCGACCAGTTCACCGAGAGCGCGGCGCTCTCCGTGGAAACGATCACCTACGTCCATCACTGGACCGAAGGGCTGTTCACGCTGAAGATGACGCGGCCCGCGAGCTTCCGCTTCCGTTCGGGCGAGTTCGTGATGATCGGTCTGCCCGGCGACAACGGCAAGCCCTTGCTGCGCGCCTATTCGGTCGCCTCGCCGTCCTATGCCGAGGAGCTGGAGTTCCTGTCGATCAAGGTGCAGGACGGCCCCCTGACCTCGCGCCTCCAGCACATCCAGGTGGGTGACCCCATCTACCTCGGCAAGAAGCCGACCGGCACGCTCGTCACCGACGCGCTGCTGCCGGGCAAGCGGCTGTTCATGCTCTCGACAGGCACCGGCCTTGCGCCCTTCATGAGCCTCGTGCGCGATCCCGAGGTCTACCAGATGTTCGAGGAAGTGATCGTCGTCCATTCGGTGCGCCACGTTGCCGAACTGGCATATCGCGAGCTGCTGGAGAGCAAGCTCGAAGGGGACCCGCTGCTCGAAGACGAAGACCGCGCGCGGATGATCTACGTGCCGACCGTGACCCGCGAGAGCTTCCGCACCCAGGGCCGCATCCAGCAGCTGATCGACGACGGGCGTCTGTTCGAACAGTCCAAGGGCCCGCAGCGCTTCGTGCCGGAAGAAGACCGGGTGATGCTGTGTGGCTCGATGGCGATGATCAAGGACCACGCCGCTGACTTGGAACGGCGCGGGTTCGAGGAGGGCGCGAACAACAAGCCGGGCCAGTTCGTGATCGAACGGGCGTTTGTGGGGTGAGCCCCCTCCCGTCGCCCCGTGCTTGACACGGAGTTTGGCTGGCTTCGAGTTGACGTTGCCAATAGGAAGCCTGGGCCCGGATCAAGTCCGGGTGTTGAGAAGATGTCCCTCAGGCTTCTCCGTTGCATTCCGCGCGCTCGATCTGCTTTGAGTGCGGATTGTAGACAATCTCGATGAGGCCACAGCCGGCATCGAGGACGAACGGCAATTCGCTGTAGCTTTCAAGCCAGCGGGACTGGCCGGCCTTGCCAATTCTTTCAGCGCGAGCCTGATCGTCGCGGACCATCTCTGCCACTTCCTCGTCGGTGCAGGGGCGCGAGTCGAAGTTCGCGAGCATTACCTCGCAACCATGGTCTTCATCGGCAACCGAGGATTCACTCGGAATGACATAGCGGGCCAAGACCTTGCCGTCGGGCCCCACAGCGTAATTCCGGGAATACTCATCGAGCGCGCCCGCACCCTCAGGCAGCACGACAGCCGCCTCTATCGCCTGCATGACTGCAGTCTGCTCTGCGGTGTGCGCCCGGCATGCCGCACCGCTGACAAGCATCAGAATTGTATAAGCTAACTTCATCACAGGATGATGGCGCAGGCGGGGATCGGAGGCAATAGTCGGAGGGGCACTCGCCACCCCCACTTTCGCGCTTGACCCTAGCGGGCGTGCGGGCTTCTATCGTGGCAAATCAAAACCCATTGCCCGGAGAGAACCCCCATGCTCGCGACCGCCCACCGCACCGCCTATAATGAAGACCACGAGGCCTTCCGCAACACCGTTCGCAAGGTCTTTGCCGAGCACCTCACGCCCAATCTCGACCAGCACGAAGCCGACGGGATCGTTCCGCGCTCGGTGTGGAAGGCGGTGGGCGAGGCGGGTCTCTTGTGCCCCACCGTCAAGGAGGAGAACGGGGGGCTCGGCCTCGATTTCGGGTTCAACTGCATTGTCGCCGAGGAACTGTCCTACCTCGGCTCGGCGGCGGGCTTCACGCTGCAATCGGACATCACGGCGAACTATTTCGAGCGCCTCGGCACCCCCGAACAGCGTCAGAAATACCTCCCCGGCATGGTCAGCGGCGACATCATCACCGCCATCGCCATGACCGAGCCGGGCGCAGGCTCCGACCTTCAGGGCATCCGCACCACGGCAAGGAAGGAAGGCAATCACCTCGTCATCAACGGCTCGAAGACCTACATCACCAACGGCCAGAATGCCGACTGCGTGATCGTGGTTGCCAAGACCGATCCCGAGAAGGGCGCCAAAGGCATTTCGCTGGTGCTGGTGGACGCCGACACCCCCGGCTTCGAGCGCGGGCGCAACCTCGACAAGATCGGGCAGCACTCTGCCGACACCTCGGAGCTGTTCTTCAACGATTGCCGCGTGCCGATGACCAATATCCTCGGCGCCGAGGGCATGGGCTTCGTGCACCTGATGGAGGAGCTGCCGCAGGAACGCCTCAGCATCGCGGTCGGCGCGCAGGCGTCGGCGCAGCGGGCCTTCGACGAGGCGGTGAAGTTCACCAAGGAACGCGCGGCCTTTGGCAAGACCGTGTTCGAGTTCCAGAACACCAAGTTCACCCTCGCGGACCTCAAGGCCAAGCTGCAGGTGGGCTGGGCGCACCTCGACTGGGCGATCCGAAAGCACCTTGCGGGTGAGCTCACCACCGACGAGGCGAGCGCGGCCAAGCTGTGGCACACCGATCTCCAGTGGGAAACCTGCGACGTTTCGCTGCAACTCCACGGCGGGGCGGGCTACATGAACGAGTATGCCATCGCCCGCCTGTGGCGCGACGCGCGCGTGACGCGGATCTTCGGCGGCACCAACGAGATCATGAAGGAAGTGATCTCGCGGAGCATCTGACCATGACCGAACCGCTCGACTTCACCGGCAAACGCGTCCTCGTCATCGGCGGGTCGAGCGGGATCGGCAATGGCATCGCCCACGGCTTCCGGCAGCGGGGCGCCAGCGTCACTGTCACCGGCACCCGGCCGGATTTCGGGGACTACCTCGAGGCCGAGGATTCGGACTTCACCGGCCTCGACTACCGCCAGCTCGACCTTACCGACCGCGAGGCGGCGGGGCGGCTCGCGGCGGATTTCGGCCCGGTCGACGTGCTGGTGCTCTGCCAGGGCACCGTCCGCTATGGCCGGCAGGAGTTCACCCGCGAGGGCTGGGACCAGGTCGTCGACATCAACCTCAATTCGGTGATGGACGCCGCGCGCGCCTTCCACCCCGCACTGGCGGATAGCAAGGGCACGATCATCATCGTCTCGTCGGTCGCCGCGTTCAAATCGACCATCGGCACGCCCGCCTATGCCGCCTCGAAAGCGGGCGCGGCGAGCCTCACCAAGACGCTGGGCGAGGCCTGGGCGCGCGACGGCATGAGGGTCAACGGCATCGCGCCGGGGCTGGTGCCGACCAAGCTCACCTCGGTCACCACCGACCACCCCGAGCGGCTCGAAGCCAGCCTCAGGAAAATCCCCCTGCGCCGCATGGGCACGCCTGAGGACATGGCCGGCGCCGCGCTGTTCCTCGCCTCGCCGCTTAGCGCCTACATCACCGGCCAGACGCTGGTGGTGGACGGGGGCTTGACGCTGTCCTGACGCGCACGGCGCCAGCTGCATCGCGGTCCTGCCCCGCCGTTGCGCCAATTGTTACACATCGCTGCAATCCAGTCACAAACGCGTCACACCGCTGCGCCACTCCGGCACCAAACCGGGGCTGGCAAACATGGATGTCGTCAATATCTTCCTGACGAGCGAACTGGGCGAAAGCCTCGAGGATTTCGTGCACGACCAGCGCCGCTTCACCTTCGACCGGCTCGGGCCGGACGGGCCGCGGCGGCTGGTCGAGGGGCCGATGTGGGCCTTCGTAGACTGGGTCATGCCCGAACTCGCGGGGCTGGAGATGTGCCGCCGGCTGCGCGCCGACCCGCGCACCGAGGATGCGCATATCACCATCGTGCTGGAGGAGGACGACGCCGAGGACCGCCGCCGCGCGCTGCGGGCCGGGGCGGATGATTATCTCGTCGGCCCGCTGACCCGCACCGCGGTGCTCGACCGGGTGCTGGCGCTGCAATCGCGCGGGGCCGAGCGGCAGGCGACGCGGCGCTTCGAGCTTGGCGCGCTGGTGATCGACATGGCCGCGCTCCAGGCGCGCTGGAACGACACTCCGATCGTGCTCAGGCCCAACGAGTTCCGGCTGCTGCGCTTCCTCGCCGAGAACCCCAACCGCGTGCTGACCCGCGAGGACCTCATCAACGGCCTCGGCAAGCGCGAACCCCCGATCGACGAGCGCACGGTGGACGTGTGGATCGGCCGCCTGCGCCGCGCGATCAAGGCTGCGGGCGGCGGCAACCCGCTGCGCACGGTGCGTTCGCTGGGCTACGTCTTCGATTTGGGGTGAGTGGGCGCAAGCGGACAAAGCGGACACCGTGTCCGCTTTACCGTCCCCGATTTTTTCTCGATAACGCAATTGCTTGATTGCGGTTGCGCGAGCGGACGGACACGGGGGCAGCGAAAGAAAACGCGCCTTCAATGGCAAACGGCGTCGCAGGCTGGACAGAACGATGTGAAAGAGCCGGGCAGATCGTAGCTGCTGACAGGGAAGTAGGAAAACGAAGCGACTGACCGTTCGTCGCCGCGTTTCCTGACACGGGGCTTGGCTGCTTTGCTGCGGGCGGCGAAGAAGAGAGAAGCCTGACCCCGTGTCAAGCACGGGGCGACGGTTCTGAGGATGGCAGCTTCCTCTATCTCGCCGCCTAATGCCGACATTCAGTAATCGACCCCATTGTGGACAGATCACGAACCCTTAGGAGGCGACAGTCGGCACCCAACCCGTTGGTAGCTGATGCCAAGGCGCTTCAGGGTTCCGCCTCGCCAGTTCCTCCTTTACCTTTCGCTCTCTCCAGACGGGACCGCCTACGTGCCATTCCGCCACCTCTTGCCCGAAGTCAGCTGTTAGTCGGGAAGGGATGTGCTGTTCGGCGTCCCAGCCAGCCATGACTTCCAGGTCCTGAATAGCAGGATCATCTACGCGGGTTTCGGTGCCCGTGCCCCCCTGATCCCAGATCGTAACCGTAAGTGTTCCTACAGGCCATTGCACCACACGCCGACCTCTCTGGAGATCGGGCACAAGCTCACAACGTCCAAGCTTCTGCCATCGACCGGAGCGAAGAGCTCGGGTGATCGATGGATAAAGCACTGACACGATCGACATAATCGGTGAGGTGACAATCGTTTCAATGACAGCGACTTCACGATCCCTGCGCCGGAAGAAGCCTACGGCTTTGTCCGTCGTGACTTGGCCGTAGTAGACCCACTCCTGTTCACCGAGGAGGGCATAAAGGGTGCCCGGCTTCAGGTCGGCACGGGCCTTCGGATTGGCTTCGAGCATCGGCACATACTTCCCGCCTGCATCGAATGGGTCAATGGCAGCAATCCACCCATCTCCGGTCATCCACCCAGCGCCGCGCCGATCCTGAAAGCGGACCCTCGTTGATCGGGATTTGCGCTGCTTGAGCGTTGCGGCTTGCCAAGCAAAAAGGCCGCCCCGGTCAGGGAGCGGCCCTTTCATATGCCTCGCGGTATGCCTCAGAACTCCGCCTTGATCCCGATCGAGAAGCTCGTGCCCACGTCGAAGGTGTTGATCTCGGCGCGGTTGCCGTTGATCTGCTGGAACTCGAAGTTGTCGCGGCCGAAGATGTTGCGCGCCTCGAGGCTCACTTCGAGCGGCAAGCCGCCGAGCTTCACTTCCGAACGCGCCACCACGTCGACCGTCAGGCCCGGGTCCTCGACCACGTCGGGCAGGGCGCCGCCGCGCAGGGTCACGCGCTCGCTGGCGTAGTTGAACAGCACGGTGAACTGCTGGACCTTGTCGTCGTCCTCGATGCCGAGCGAGAGGTTGGCGACATGGTCCGACTGGCCCACCAGCGGCGCGCCGTCGTCGAACAGCTGGCTCGCCGCCTGGCCGATCGCCCCCGGGATCGGGGCCAGATCGTTCGGCCCGACCGCGATGCTCGACTGGGTGTAGGTGTAGTTGGCGAGGATCAGGAATTGCTTGGTCTCGAAGAACCCGCCCCAGTTGGCGAGGTCGATCCCGTAGGCGAAATCGAACTCGGCGCCGTAGAGCTCGGCCTCGGGCGCGTTGGCGTAGCTGGTCTCGATGATGCCCGGGGCGGTGATCAGGAAGTTCTCGATCGGGTTGTCGATCTTCTTGAAGAAGCCCGCGAGGCTCACCCGGCGCGGGCCGCCGAAGTAATACTCGGCGCGGGCCTCGACGTTGATCAGCTCGCTGTCGATCAGGAAGGGGTTGCCGCGGAAACGGCGGTTCGATTCCGGATCGAAATAGGTCTGCTCGACCAGCTCGCGGAACTGCGGGCGGGCGATGGTCTGCGAGGCCGAGAGGCGCAGCTGGAGATCGTCGATCGCCTCCCAGGTGACCGTGGCCGAGGGCAGGAAGTAGTCGTTGGCGATCCGCGTCGGGTTGGCGAGGTTGCCGCCGCCGAAAGCGGGATCGGGCGCCGCCACCTGCAACCCGTCCTCGTAGCGCACGCCCGCCTCGAGGCTGAGCCGGTCGGTCGGCCGGTAGCGCGCGAGGCCGTAGCCCGCGTGCACTGTCAGCGCGGCGTCGAATACGGGAAAGGGGGTGGGGTCGGAGACCGTGATGTTGAAGAAGGGCTGCGCGGTGGTCGCCGGGGGGATGACCCCGGAGGCGAGCGTCGCGCCGTTGAAGATCTCGCCCGGCCGCCGCAGGCCCAGCGCGCGCAGGGCGGTGGTGAATTCGGCGGTGGAGCCGATCAGGGGGCGGATGATGAAGGACAGCGAGCGGCGCGAGGTGTCCGAATAGGCGTAGCCCGCGGTCAGCGAGAGCGTGTCGGTGACCTCGAAGGTCACGTCCGCACCGCCGAACCAGAGTTCCTCGCGCAGATCCTCGAAGCCGACCTGGATGCGCTCGGTCCCGCCGATCAGGGCGCCCACATCGACCACGAACTTGTCGCCGAAGGGATCGTTGGGGATGTTGGTGCGGATGTAGGGGACGATCGCGTTGTAGGGCGCCTCACGGTCGGTGCGGGCATAGCCGCCGCGCAGGTCGAGCTCGAAGCGGTCGAAGTTGAATTCGGCGACGAGCTGCGAGTCCATCAGCTGGCGCTCGAACCAGCCGGTCTGCTGGGTCTGGAACTCGAACGGGCGCGCGACGTCGGTGAAGCTGTCGGTGCCGGTCGCGAGGCGCGCGGTCTTGAGGGTGTCGCGGATGTAGAGGTTGGTCCAGCGGATCGTGTGCTCGCCGATGTCGAGCCCGAGGCCGATCAGGCCGTTCACCAGCACCTTGTTGTCGGTGATGAAGTTGCGCGAATCGAACAGGAGCTGGCCCGCCTCCGCGTCGCCGAACTGCTGGCTGGTGACGTTGCGGTTGCGCCAGGTGTTGGTGATCCCGGCGGTCGCAATCAGGCCGAGGTAGTTGCCGTCACCGATCTCGAAGGAGGTGCCGCCGGTCACATTGGCGCTGAAGTTGATCGGCAGCTCGTTGTTCTTCTGCAGCGTGACGAGGTTGAGCGGCATGATCTGCCCGGCGAGCTGGCGCTGCTGGGCGATCGGCAGGTCGTTGATGCGGGTGTTGCTCGCGATTGCGTCCTGCAGCGCGCTCGGGAAGTCGCGGTTGCCATTGTCGAAGCCGAAGGTGTCCCAGCGGCTGCCGAAATAGGTGAGGCCGTTCTGGAAGGTCGTCTCGGTGTCCCCGCTGCCCGAGAAGCCGACGGTGAGGAAGGTCTCGGTCGGGATCGCCTTGGTGGTGAGGTTGATCACCCCGCCACCGAATTCGCCCGGGAAGTTGGCCGAATAGGTCTTCTGCACGAGGCTGGAGGAGATCACGCTGGTCGGGAAGATGTCCAGCGGAACGACGCGGCTGAGGGGCTCGGGGCTCGGCAGCGGGAGGCCGTTGAGCAGCGCGAGCGAATAGCGGTCGCCCAAACCGCGCACGAAGACGCGGCCGTTGCCGACGAGCGAGAGGCCGCTGACGCGGGTCAGCGCGCCGGCGATGTCGCCTTCGCCGCTGCGGGCGATGTCGGCTTCCGACAGCACGCTCAGCACCTGGCCCGAGGTGCGTGCGGGATCGCGGTTGCGGCGGCCGGTGACGATGATCCCGCCGCCGGGCAGGGAGATGTCGGTATCCTGAAGGTCCTGGGCCGGGGGCTCGCCTTCGACAGCGTCGGCCAGCGGATCACCGGCCTGCTCGGTGGACGTCTCCTCGGGCGGCGTTTCCTGCGCGTGGAGAACCGACGGCATGGTCAGCGCCGTGGTGAGAAGCAGCAGGCCTGCAAGGCGCGTGCCTTTGAGCATTGGTGAGGACCCCCTCATGAATGGATCACTGAGTCTTGATGCGAATGAGGGGAGGCGCTGCGGAATGCGGCGCCTCCCCCGAAAGCCGGTTTCGGCGAACCTTAGGCCGGGTAGACCGGCAGCGAGGTGCAGGCGCCGGTCGCGCTGCTGAAGTTCTGGATCGACGAGTTGCAGGTCCAGTTGCCGAAGATGCTGGTCAGCGCCCCGGCGTTCTGGATCGCACCCACGAAAGTGCGGGTCGGGAAGAAGGTCGACCGGGTGTTGGCGTTGAACGCGGTGCGCGCCGTCTCGCCCGCGCCGTTGACCACGCCGTTGGTCAGCGTGATTGTGAAGGCGAAGTTGTTATTGGTGCCGCCATTGATGCGCGCCGCTGCGTCGGCGTTTGTCACGCCCGCACCGCCGCGGATCGGGTCGGTCGCCGGGCAGTCGCCGACCACCGAGTCCACGCCGATGATCGCCGCGAGGGTCGCGGGCTCGTCGATCTGGAAGCAGTGGTTGGTGCCGGCATCGATCACGCCGTTGGTGAGGCCGAGCGCCGCGCCGCCGCGGGCCTGCACGACCTGCGGCGCGCCCGCGCGGGTCACGAAGGTGAAGTTGTTCACCTGCAAGCGCGTCTGCGGGATCGCGTTGGAGGGGGTGCGGTCGGCGACGTTGGGCGAGTCGAGCTCGATCAGGCGGTCGCCGGTCGAGGAACGCTGCACCGCGATCACGGTGTCGAGATTGACGATCGCGCCGGTGTCCACATCGAGCGAGTCGTCCGAGGCGCCGATAATGGCGAAGTTGCGGGCATTGAAACCGCCACCGAAGAACTCGACGCCGTCATCCGAGCTGTTGAACGAGACGAGGTTCTCGATCACCGTGCCCGAGCCCGCGCCGCCGGTGGTCAGCGACTGGAGCTCGTTGTTCGGCGCCAGCTCGAAGCCCGAGAAGCGGATCTGGTTGAATCGGAACGAGCCCGAGTTGTCGGCCGCGTTGGCGCCGCCGAACGGGGTCGCGATCGCCGCGCCTTCGAGGCGGCCTTCGCAGGTCGGGTTGGCATTCGGGCTGGCGGTGGTGTTGAACACGCCGGTCGAGCAGTCGGAGATCGGCGCGCGGCCGAGCAGCACGACGCCGCCCCACTGCTGCTGGCTGTTGTCGTTGGCGAGGCCGATGATGTTGTCGCGGCTGGTCCACACGATCGGGCGATCGGCGGTGCCGTTCGACTGGATCTGGTTGCCGCGGTTGACCACCAGGTAGGAATCCTGCTGCGCGAAGAGGATCACGCCCGGCTCGATCGTGAGGGTCACGGTGCTGCCGGTGCTCGAGAAGCCGCGGTCGGCGCCGACTTCGACGCGGCCCGGGATCTCGTAAACGAGGCCGCGGATGTAGGGCAGGCTGTCGGTGGTGGTGAAGCGCGCCGGCAGGCGGCACACGCGATAGGTGCCGGTTGGGCCGGTGAGGGTGCCGCCGTCGACGAGGCCGCCGGGGGTGGCGATGGTCGGGCAGCCTGCGGCCGGGGTCACCAGCGTCTGGGTCGGCGTCGGGGTCGGGGTCGGGGTGGGCGAGGGCGGCGGGTTGTTGATGATGATGTTCCCACCGGTGCCCGGCGAAACGATTTCGTCAGCGCCGCAACCGGCCAGAGCGACCAGGCTGCAACCCAGGATCAGAGTGCGTTGGATGTTTTTCACAGCGAGCGGTCCCCTCTTGAGCCGAGAATCATAACGGCGCTTGTGTTGATGCGCTGGGGGCTCGCTAGGAGGGCTGCGTGACAGAATTCTTGCAGGATTACAGGCGTGTGTCATATTCGCGAATATGACCGAAGAAAGACAAATGTGACCGCGATTTCCGCGAGGCGTGATGCACGCCGTTCGGCGAAATGTCACAAATAGAGCGAGCAGAAACAATTAGTTGGGCTGAAAAATTACAATAGAAAGACATTGTTTCAGTTTTGTTGCATTCGGTTCCGCGCAAAGGCATCATGCCCGCTTGTAGAAGAGGAGCCATGCCCATGTCCGTCACCGCCCTTGCCGTCGCGCTGTTCGCCGCGACCCCGCTCGCAGGTGTCCCGTCGGCGGCACTTGCCGACGCCCCCGAACTCGCGGTCCGGCCGCTTGTCGCCGGGAAGGCCGAGCAGGCGCTCGCGACCCTCGAAAAGGCGAGCGCGGCCGATCCGCACGATCCGGCGGTCCTGATCAATCTCGGCATCGCCTATGCCCACGCGGGCGACGAGGCGAAGGCGCGCGCCGCCTTCGAACAGGCGCTGGCGTGTCACGAGGTGGTCGAGCTCGACACCGCCGACGGCAGCGCCACCGATTCGCGCCGCCTCGCGCGCAAGGCGATCAAAATGCTCGAGCGCGGCGAGTTCCGTCCCGCGCCCACCCGCGCCGGACAGCTGACCCTGCGCGACTAGGCGCTCACGGCCCTGCGGGTCGTGCCCCGGGGAGAGAACGGGCGGTGCCGCGCGCAGATGCGGCCCGCCCGTTTTGCCATCTGCACTCGGCCTGCCGCATCGGACGCGCACGAGGCTGTCACCTGTCTGTCATTTAGGATAGACAAAGGGGGACATTCTGGAGGGCCGAGACATGATTCTCGCCGCGGCTTGCCGCGTCATGATTGTAGCTGCCGCGATCGGGCTGGCGGTCGAGGCGCGAGCCGATGTGCTGGAGCTCGGGTCCGACGGTGCGCGCTGGGTCGCGGGGCCGCTCGCGGGCCAGCCGGCCGTGCCGGGCACCGCCGTGGCCGCCCTCGCGCCGCCCGCCGATGCAGGCCTTGACGATGCGCCGTCGCTCCCTGCGATTGCCATCGCCGATCCCGCGCGCCACGCCGCGGGCATCCCGACGCGCTATGCCGCAAAGATCGCCGAACTGGCCGCCCGCTTCGATCTCTCGCCGGCGCTGATGGAAGCCGTGGTGTGGCAGGAGAGCCGCTGGAACGAGAACGCGCGCTCGCCCGTCGGCGCGCAGGGCCTCGCCCAGCTCATGCCGGGAACGGCGCGCTATCTTGGCGTCAATCCCAACGATCCCTTCGCCAATCTCGAGGGCGGGGCGCGCTACCTGCGCGAACAGCTCGACCGCTTCGACGGGGATCTCGAGAAAGCGCTCGCCGCCTACAATGCCGGCCCGGGCCGCGTCGAGCGTGCCGGGGGCATCCCGAACATACGCGAGACCCGCCACTATGTCGCCGCCATCATGGGGCGGCTCGCCAGCCATTCGCGCCCCGCAGGTCAGTGACCCACGCGCGGCCAGCCACAAGTGAAAGAATGACACGACCAATGAACGCCCCGTTCCGCCTTCCCGCCCGCATCATGGCCGCCCTCGCGCTGGTCTCGGCCCACACCGCCGCCTTCGCGCAAGGCGCCGACCCGGCCGGCTCCGGCCCGATCAACAACGCGCTGCTCTGGCTCCAGGGCACGCTGCTCGGCACGGTCGCCACGACCGTCGCCGTCATGGCGGTCGCTGCGATCGGCTTCATGATGCTCACCGGCCGCATGAACTGGCGCTTCGGCGCGACCGTGATCGTCGGCGTGTTCATCCTGTTCGGCGCGACCACCATCGTCGCCGGCATCCAGTCGGCGGCCGGTTAGACCCGTGAGCGATCTCCTCCGCCATCCGGTGCACCGCGCGCTCACCCGCCCGCAGATGTTCGCCGGCGTGACGATGAACTTCTTCATCATCAACCTGATGGTGACGACGATCGCCTTCCTGATCCTCAAGAGCTGGTGGATCCTGCCCGTTCCGGTGGTGATGCACGTGATCGGCTATTTCGCTTCCCTGCGCGAACCACGGATCTTCGACCTGTGGATCACCAAGGTCAGCAAGTGCCCGCGCGTGCCCAATTTCAAGCGTTGGGGGTGCAACTCCTATGCCCCGTAAGTGGATCGGCGCCGCCGCCTGGAGCGCCAAGGAAGCCAGGGTCGGCGACCGCCTGCCCTATGCCCGCCTGATCGACGAGAACACCGTGCTCCTGCGCGACGGCTCGGTCATGAGCGCGATCCAGGTGCCGGGCCTGCTGTTCGAGACCGAGGATTCGGACGCATTGAACGCCCATGCCGCCACCCGCGAGGTGATGCTGCGGAGCACGCTCGATGCGCGCTTCGTGATGTATCACCACGTCATCCGCCGCCGGGTGGAGGTGGAGCTGGACGCCGAGTTCCCCGATCCCCTCTCGCGCCACATCGATGCGCGATGGAAGCAGCGGCTGGCGGGCGGATCGCTGTTCATCAACGACCAGTTCGTGACCCTCATCCGCCGCCCCGCGCGCGGCAAGACCGGCCTGCCCGAACGCCTGTCGAAGATGTTCAGCCGCGCCGGCGCCGAGGAGCTTGAGGCCGATCCCAAGGACATCCGCAGCCTCAAGGCGGCGATCACCGGTCTGGTCGCCAGCCTGCAGAACTATGGCGCGGCGGTGCTGGGGGACTATCAGGCCCCCGGATCGGGCGGCACCAATTCGGAAATGCTGGAGCTGCTCAGCGCGCTCTACAACGGCGAGATGCGCCCGGTGCGCCGCCCTTCGCCCGAAACCGACATCGGGCACATGCTCCCCTATCGCCGCGCTTCCTTCGGGCTCGATGCGATGGAGCTGCGCGGCAGCGCCGCCCCGGATTTCGCCGCGATCCTCGGCCTCAAGGACTATCCCGAGGCGACCTCACCGGGCCTGCTCGACAACCTGCTGCGCCTGCCCTTCGAGATGGTCGTAACCGAAAGCTACGCCCCCAACGAGCGCACCACCGCCAAGGAGCGGATCGACCTCGCGCTCAGGCGTTCGCGCTCGGTCGACGAGGAGGCTGCTGCTGAGCGGGCGGAGATGCTCGCCGCGCGCGATGCGCTGGGGAACGGGGCGGTCGGCTTCGGCGATCATCACCTGACCGTGCTGGTGCGCGAGACGACGCTCCCCCGCCTCGACGACGCGATGGCCGCTTGCGCCGCAGCGCTCGCCGACACCGGCGCGATCGCTGTGCGCGAGGACACCAATCTCGAACCCGCCTTCTGGGCGCAGTTCCCCGGCAACGAGGAATACATCGTGCGCCGCGCGCTGATCTCGTCCGCCAACATGGCGGGCTTCGGCAGCTTCCACGGCTTCGCGCTGGGGCAGGCGAGCGGCAACCACTGGGGCGATGCCGTGACGCTGCTGGAGACCACCAGCGCCACGCCGTTCTTCTTCAACTTCCACCACGGCGATCTCGGCAATTTCTCGGTCATCGGGCCGAGCGGTTCGGGCAAGACCGTGGTGATGAACTTCCTCGCCGCGCAGGCGCAGAAGTTCAAACCCCGCACCATCCTGTTCGACAAGGACCGCGGGGCGGAGCTGTTCATCCGCGGTATCGGCGGGCGCTATGACCGCATCGCGCCGGGGATGCCGACCGGTTTCAACCCGCTCTCGCTGCCCGACTCGCCGGCGAACCGTGCCTTCCTGCGCGACTGGCTCGCCGTGCTGCTCAAGGCGGAAGGGCCCGAGGAATTCGCCACGATCAGCGCGGCGGTCGATGCGACCTATGCCAATGATCCCTCGCTGCGGCGCCTGCGGCACTTCAAGGAACTGCTCGCGGGCGCGCGGCGTCCCGAACCGGGCGATCTGGCCGACCGGCTGGCGGCATGGATCGGCTCGCCGGGCGGTGACGGCGGGGAGCACGCCTGGCTGTTCGACAACGAGCGCGACCGGCTCGACCTCGCCGAGCGCGTGCTCGGCTTCGACATGACCGCGCTGCTCGAGAACCCGCGCCTGCGCACGCCGACGATGATGTACCTGTTCCACCGCATCGACGAGCGGCTGGACGGGCAGCCGACCATGATCTTGATCGACGAGGGCTGGAAGGCATTGGACGACGAGGTCTTCGCCGCGCGCATCCGCGACTGGCTCAAGACCCTCAGAAAGCGCAACGCGCTTGTCGGCTTCGCCACGCAATCGGCGCGCGACGCGCTCGACAGCCGCATCTCCACCGCGCTGGTCGAGCAGACCGCGACGATGGTGTTCATGCCCAACAGCCGCGCGCGGCCCGAGGACTATATCGACGGCTTCGGTCTCACCGATCACGAATTCGCCCTGATCCGCTCGCTGCCCGCGCACAGCCGCGCCTTCCTGGTGCGCCAGCCGGACGCGAGCGTGGTGGTGCGGCTCGACCTGTCGGGCGCGCCGGAGGTGCTGACGATCCTCTCGGGCCGCGAGAGCGCGGTGCGGCGGCTCGATCTGCTGCGCGAGGCTGTGGGCGATGCGCCCTCGGCCTGGTATCCGCCGCTCACCGGCAGGGCGTGGCCCGATGGCCCCGGCGACCCCGATCCCGATACCCTGTGGCAGGCCGCCGAATGAGCGCGATCTGCGATTCTGCCTCCCAGTCGATGGGCACCGGCGTCTCGGCCGCGCTGACCGCGGTCGACTGCATCGCCAGCGGCGTTTCCGAACAGGCCTTCAACCGCCTTTTCGGGACCGAGGGCCAGCTGGCGCTCGCGCTGACGATCCTGCTCGGGCTTTACGTCGGCTTCTTCGGCATCTCGCTGATGCTCGGCCGGTCGAACCTGTCGGTTCGCGCGCTGGTGCCCAAGATGATGACGCTGGGGCTGGTGCTGACCTTCGCCACCAGCTTCGTCGCCTTCTCGAGCGTGTTCTACAACATCTTCATCGGCGGGCCGGACCAGATCGCCGGAATCCTGACCGGCGTGCGCGGAGAGAGCGCCACGGGCGTCTTCGCCCAGAAGCTCGACGTGGTCTTCCTCGCCGTCCAGCAGGCGAGCGGGGACACCAAGGACATCAGCGCCTTCTCGCCGCCCGGGATGATGTGGATCGGGGCGATGCTGCTCCTGCTCGGCACGGTCGGCCTGCTGGTGACAGCGCGGATCGCGCTGGCGCTGCTGCTGGCGGTCGGGCCGATCTTCGTGGTGCTGGCCCTATTCGAGGGCACGCGCGGGCTGTTCACCGGCTGGCTCAAGGGGCTGACGATGATGGCGCTGGCGCCGCTCTTCGCGTTGCTGGGCGGATCGATCATGCTCGAGATGGCGGTGCCGGTGCTGGCCGCGCTGGTCGCCGTGCCGGGCCAGATCGACCAGCAGGCGGCGATGGCGTTCTTCCTCGTCGGCGCGGTGCACATGGCGCTGATGCTGCTTTCGCTGAAGGTCGCGGGCACGATGGTGTCGGGCTGGCAGGTGTTCGGCCTCGTGCCTTCGAAGGAGCGCGAGCGCGGGCCGGAAGCGCCGCGAGCCGTGCCGGTCGCCGGCCCCGTTGTCGGCACCGCGCCGCGCGGCCCCGCCCTGACCCCTGCGAGCGCGTCGCTGGCCCCCCGCCGGGTCGATGTCGCCCCACTCCAGCCCGGCCTTGCCGCCAACGACGCGGGGCCGGCGGGCACCGTTTCGCGCGAAACCCGCGTCTATGCGACCGGCGGCGGCAGCGGACAGACTGGCCCTGCAGGCCCCGCCGCCTCGCGCACCCGCGGGATCGGCAACCGCTTCCGCACGGCCTCGTCCGCCGCCCCCGCGCCGGCGCCCAAAGCCCCCCCTCCGGAGACCTATCGATGACCCGCGCCGTGCTCCTCGCGAGCCTCGCCCTCACGCTTGCCGCGCCCCTGGCGGCGCAGGATGACCGCCTCCAGACGCTCGTCTTCGACGAGAACGCCGTGGTGCGGATCGACGGCAAGGTGAAGGTCCAGACCACCATCAAGTTCGCCCCCGACGAGGTGATCGAGAACGTCGCCATCGGTGACAGCGCCGCCTGGCAGGTGCAGCCCAACAAGGCGCAGACGATCCTCTTCGTGAAGCCGCTGGAGCCCGCCGCGCGCACCAACATGACGGTGGTGACGGACAAGCGCACCTACCTCTTCGACCTCGTCGCCAGCCCCCGGAATTCGGCGCTTTATGTGCTGCAGTTCCGCTATCCCGAGCTCGAGAAAGCCGCCGAGGAAGCGCGCCTCGCCGCGATCGCCGAGGCCGAGGCGCAGGCCCTGCGCGCGGCGGCGGAACCGGCCGCGATGGGGGGAGACCCGGGGCAAGCCGCCGATCCGACGAAGCTCAACTTCGCCTGGGCGAGCGCGGGGGCGGCGGAACTGATCCCCACCCGCACCTATGACGATGGCGACGCGGTGTTCCTCACCTGGCCGCAGGGCATCGCCATCCCCGCCATTCTCGTCACCAACGAGGATGGCGACGAGGGGCCGGTCAACTACACCGTGCGCGGAGCCACCGTCGTGGTCGAGGGCGTGCCGCCGCAGATCATCCTTCGCTCGGGCCGCGACACCGCGACCCTCACCAACACCGGCCCCATGCCGCCCTCGGCACGGCAGGCGGGGCTCTCCGCGCCGCGGGGCAAGAAGAAGTGACCGCAACCATGATCCATTCCGCCAAGGAGACCGTCTGATGCGTCTGGCCATGCGACTGCCGCCGAAGAAGGGCGAGGGCGGCGACGCCGCCGACCCGCGCGAGCGGGAAAGCGCCGAGATCATCGACCTCGCGAGCCGCGCCGCCTTCCCGGCGGTGACCGACCGCAAGGCCAAGGGCGACGGGCTGCAGCTCGCCGCCGGGGTGGCGGTGGTCGGGCTGCTCGGGGCGGTGACCTTCTGGGCGATGAACGCCGCGCGCACCCCCGAACCGCAGGGCATCGGCAACCCCGCCGTGGCACCGCCGCAGGCTGCCGCCGCGCCCGTGGTGGTTCAGCCGGTCGATCCGGCGCAGCAGCCCGGTGCCGTGCCGGTCGTCCCGCAGGGCGATCCCGCGCCCGCGCCGGTGCTGGTCAACAATCCGGGGTTGATGCCCGAGGCGGCAGTCAATCCCTATGCCAGCCCGCAGCTGGTCTTCGACGCAAGCTCGGCGCGCAGCGTGCGCGTTGCCGAGGGTGCTGCCGTGCCGGCCCCGGGCACGCCGGGCGCGGCGGTCGGCGGTGCGGGCGGCGCGGCGGAGTTCGCCAGCCGCGTCGGCGGGGTCGGCGGCGCGCCCGCCCAAGCCCGCGCCATGACCAACCCCTCGACCACCGTGACCGAAGGCACGCTGATCCCCGCGATTCTCGAGACCGCGATCAACACCGACGTGCCCGGCTATGTCCGCGCCGTGGTGAGCCAGGACGTCAAGAGCTTCGACGGCCGCCGCGTGCTGATCCCGCGCTCCTCGCGCCTGATCGGCCAGTATCAGGCCGGCGTCCAGCAGGGCCAGCGCCGCGCCTACGTGATCTGGACCCGCCTGATCCGGCCCGACGGGGTGTCGGTCAATCTCGGCTCGCCCGCAGTCGGCTTCGACGGGGCGACGGGGCTGGAGGGCGACGTCAACAGCCACTTCTTCAAGCGCTTCGGCTCGGGCCTGCTGCTCTCGGTGGTGGGCGGCCTCGGCGCGGTGGCGACGGGCGGCATCGGCGGCGTGATCGTCGCCGGGGGCGCGCAGGGCGCGGCCAATTCGGCGGTGCAGTCGCAGGGCCAGATCAGCCCGACGATCCGCGTGCGCATGGGCGAGCCGATCCGGGTCTTCACCGCCCGCGATCTCGATTTCAGCGCGGTCGGCGGCTGAGAGCTATGGGCGCGGACATCCACCGGCTGGACTCAGGGGAGGGCGGGGCACCCGCGCCGCTCCCGGCGGAGCGCAGCGTCTATCTCGACGCCTATCTCGCGCCGTTCCGCCGCTGGCTCGACCGCGACACCGTGACCGAGATCATGGTCAATCGCCCGGGTGAGGTGTGGATCGAGGATGCCGCGCAGCCGGGGATGCAGCGCATCGAGACCCCGGAGATCGACGACCGGCTGGTGCAGCGCCTCGCCGAACAGGTCGCGCGCGTCTCGCACCAGGGCATCAACCGCGAACACCCGCTGCTCGGCGCGACGCTGCCCGACGGCGCGCGCGTTCAGTTCTGCGGACCGCCCGCCAGCCGCAAGCACTGGACGATGGCGATCCGCCGGCACCGCCGGCTCGACCTGCCGCTCGACGCCTATGACACGGGCCCGCTCGCGGGGGAGATGCAGTTCGACCTGCCCGACCCGCAGACCCAGCCGATCGCCTTCCTGCGCGCGGCGATCCGGGCGCGGCGCACGATCCTGATCTCGGGCGGCACCAGCACCGGCAAGACCACCTTCCTCAACGCCATGCTGGGCGAGATCCCCAAGGCCGAGCGCGTGGTCCTGGTCGAGGATACGCCGGAGCTGAAGTTCCCGGGCGAGAACGCGGTGGGGCTGGTCGCGGTCAAGGGCGAGCTGGGCGAGGCCAAGGTCACCGCCAACGAGCTGCTCCAGGCCGCGTTGCGCCTGCGCCCCGACCGTATCGTGCTGGGCGAGTTGCGCGGCGCGGAGAGCGTGAGCTTCCTGCGCGCAATCAACACCGGGCACCCGGGCAGCTTCTCGACGATCCACGCCAACAGCTTGCGCGGCGCGCTCGAACAGCTGTCGCTGATGGTGATGCAGACCGGCATCGGCCTCACCCGCTCCGACACCATCGCCTATGCCGCGAGCGTGATCGACGTGATCGTGCAGCTTGGCCGCGATGCCAACGGCAGGCGCGGGATCACCAGCATCGCCGACAGCCGCTCGCTCCTCTGAGCGCGCGGGCGCGCGATTGACATTTGTGTGACAAGCCCCTCATCCTGATTTACACCGGCCCCGTCTGGTAACACATGGCGGCCCGGCGCATCCATGCGCCGGGGTCAGGCCTCGCCCTTTGCGCCCAGTGCGCGGCGGGCGGGTGGAACAGGAAATCGATGAGCACGTCACCGACCGGCAAGAAGCACCGTGCTGCCAGCGCAGGCGCCGCCCAGATGGTGGAGCTGGGACCGGACGAATCCCCCTATTTCAACCGCGAGCTTTCGTGGCTCCAGTTCAACCAGCGCGTGCTGGCCGAGGCCTGCAACGAGGCCTATCCGCTGCTCGAGCGCCTCAGGTTCCTGTCGATCTCGGGCAGCAACCTCGACGAGTTCATGATGATCCGCGTCGCCGGTCTCGTCGGGCAGGTGCAGCGCGGCCTTGCGACCCCCTCGATCGACGGGCGCAGCCCCTCGCAGCAGCTCGCCGCGATCCGCGCCAAGCTGGTCGAACTGAGCGCGATGCAGCAGTCGATCTGGCGCGGCTTGCGGGCAGGGCTGGCCGAAGCGGATATCCACGTCGCCGACGAGGAGCGGGTCAGCCCGGCCGCCCACAAGTGGCTCAAGAGCTTCTTCCTCAACGAGATCCTGCCGATCATCACGCCGCAGGCGCTCGATCCGGCCCACCCGTTCCCCTTCGTCCAGAACGAGGGGATGGGCCTGCTCTTCACCCTGACGCGCGATGCCACGCGCGAACAGCTGATCGAGATGGTGCTGATCCCGAGCGCGCTCCCCCGCTTCGTGCGCGTGCCCGACGAGGTGACCGGGACGGGCGGGGCGCTCTACATCTCGATCGCACGCCTGATCCAGCGCTATGCCGAGGCGCTGTTCCCGGGCTTCACCATCGAGGGCGACGGGCTGTTCCGCGTGCTGCGCGACAGCGACATCGAGATCGAGGAAGAGGCCGAGGATCTCGTGCGCACCTTCCGCAGCGCGATCCAGCGCCGCCGGCGGGGGCAGGTGATCCAGCTAGAGATCGAGGAGGATTTCGATCCGGCGGCAGAAGGCCTGCTGCTCGAACAGCTCGGCATCAACGAGGCAGCGCTGATCAAGACCGACGGGATGATCGGGATCGACGGCCTTGCCGAGATCGTCCGCGAGGATCGCCCGGACCTCAAGTTCGACGCCTATTCCCCGCGCTTTCCCGAGCGCATCCGCGAGCATGACGGGGATGCCTTCTCGGCGATCCGCGAGAAGGACATCGTCATCCACCACCCCTACGAAAGCTTCGAGGTGGTGGTCGATTTCATCCGTCAGGCCGCCGCCGATCCCGAAGTGGTGGCGATCAAGCAGACGCTCTACCGCGCAGGCTCGCAGTCGGCGGTCATCAACGCGCTGATCGAGGCGGCCGAGGCGGGCAAATCGGTGACCGCCGTGGTCGAGTTGAAGGCCCGCTTCGACGAGGAACAGAACCTCAAGTGGGCGAGCAAGCTGGAACGCGCCGGGGTGCAGGTGATCTACGGCTTCACCGACTGGAAGACCCACGCCAAGGTCGCGATGGTGGTGCGGCGCGAGGGCGAGAGCTTCCGCACCTACTGCCACTTCGGCACCGGCAACTACCATCCCGTCACGGCCAAGGTTTACACCGACCTCAGCTTCTTCACCGCCGATCCCAAGCTCGGGCGCGATGCGGCCAAGATGTTCAATTTCGTCACCGGCTATGTCGAACCGCACGAACTGGAGCGCATCCACATCGCCCCGATCGACCTGCGCCAGGAAATCTGCCGCCGCATCGATATCGAGATCGCCAATGCCCAGAAGGGCAGGCCCGCCGCGATCTGGATGAAGTGCAACCAGATCACCGACGAGGCCATGATCGACCGGCTCTATGCCGCCAGCCAGGCGGGCGTGCAGGTCGAACTGGTGGTGCGCGGCATCTGCTGCCTCAGGCCCGGCATCGTCGGCCTGTCGGAGAACATCCGCGTCAAGTCGATCATCGGCCGTTTCCTCGAGCACAGCCGCATCTATGCCTTCGCCAACGGCCACCCGATGCCGAGCGCCCATGCGGCGGTGTTCATCGCGTCGGCCGACATGATGAGCCGCAATCTCGACCGCCGCGTGGAGACGCTGATCCCGATCCTCAACCGCACGGTCCACGACCAGGTGCTCCAGCAGGTGCTGCTCGCCAACATGCTCGACAGCGAGCAGAGCTGGTGGCTCCACCCCGACGGGCACTATTCGCGGGTCGAGGCGGAGCCGGGGGTCAAGCCCTTCAACTGCCACCGCTATTTCATGACCAACCCCTCGCTTTCGGGCCGGGGTGGCGCGCTCGAGGCGGGGGCCGTGCCCAAGCTCTCCCTCAGACGGGGCGCCGCGGCATGATCTGGAACAGGCGGCGGGAAAACCGCGAGAGCGCCGTGAGCGGCGGGACGCCGGAACGCGCGATCATCGACATCGGTTCGAACACCGTGCGTCTCGTCGTCTACGGCGGCACGATGCGCGCGCCCACGGTACTGCTCAACGAGAAGGTGACGGCCAAGCTCGGGCGCGAGATCGCGAGCACGGGGCGCCTCGCCGACGAGGCGATGGGGCTGGCGCTGCGGGGCCTCAGACGCTTTGCGCTGCTGCTCGGCGATCTCGGGATCAGGGATGTCGAGGTGGTCGCCACTGCGGCGGTGCGCGATGCCGCGAACGGACCGGACTTCGTCGCCGAGCTGCGCGCGATCGGCCTGTCTCCGCGGGTCATCTCCGGCGAGGAGGAGGCGCTGCTCAGCGCCCACGGCGTCATCGGTGCCTTCCCCGAGGCGCGCGGGATCGTCGCCGACCTCGGCGGCGGGAGCCTCGAACTGGTGCGGGTCGCGGGCGGCACGACCGAGGGGGCGAGCACGCTGCCGCTCGGCACGCTGCGCCTGCCCGAACACCGCGGCAAGAACCGGGGCGAGATGAGGAAGTCGCTCGACAAGGCGATCCGCAAGGCCGGTTGGGACCTCGCCGCAAACCCGCCCGAGGTGAACGGGGCGCTCTATCTTGTGGGCGGCACCTGGCGGGCGATGGCGGTCTTCGCGATGGCCGCGCGCGGCTGGCCGCTGAGCGATCCCCACGGCTTCGAACTCGACGCCGCCGGCGCCCGGCAGCTTGCCGAGATGCTCGCGCTGTCCGAGAGCGATGCACTCAAGGGTCGCGACCGGATCTCGGCGATGCGCGCCGAGAAGCTGCCCGATGCCGCGGTGCTGCTGCAGGCGCTGCTGGCGCGGCTGGCGCCGGAGAAGGTGGTGTTTTCCTCGTGGGGCCTGCGCGAGGGGCTGCTCTACGATCGCCTGCCCGCCCACACCCGCGCGGCCGACCCGCTGCTTGCCGGTGTGGCGGTCTTTGCCGGGCAGCGCGGGACGCAGGCGACGCTGGCGACGCGGATGGCCGCGTGGACGCTCGACGCCGCGCCTGCGCGCGAACACGGTTCGGAACGGCTGCGGCTCGCGGCAACCATGCTCGCGCTCGCCTCGATGCAGATCGAGCCCAACATCCGCCTGCCGCAGGCGATCAACTGGGCGCTGCACAAGCGCTGGATCGGGATCGACGGCAAGGGCCGGGCGATGCTCGCCGCGGCGATCGCCGCCAACGGCAACCAGCTTTCCCTGCCCGAAGAGGTGCGCGCGCTGGCGAGCGAGGCGGCGCTCGAGGAAGCCGTGCGCTGGGGCCTCGCCCTACGGCTTGCGCGGCGGCTGGGCGCGCAGGCGCCCCGCTCGCTGGAGGTCAGCCGGCTGCGGGTCGACGGGGGCGCACTGGTGCTGGAACTGGCGGAAAGCCACGCCGCGCTATTCGGCGCGCCGACCGAGAAGGACATGAAGCTGCTCGCCGGCCGGCTCGGGCTCGGCTGGCGGGTCGATATCGTCAGCGAGATCGAGATGTAGGCCTGGCGTCAATCCGTTCGTGCTGAGCCTGTCGAAGCACCGTCCTTGTCCTTGGCCGTCAGCAAAAGGAAAGGCAGCCGTTGACGCTGCGCGTCAGCTTCGCTTCCGACAAGCTCAGGGCGAACGGATGCTGGATTACGCCGGCTTTTCGCTCCCGAAGGGCGAGAAGTCGGTGTCGATGTCGTAGAGATCCACGCCCTCGGCCGCCTTCAGCCGGTTCACCACCAGATATGTCACTGGCGTCAGCACAGCCTCCCACACGACCTTCAGCGCCCAGTTGGTGACCATCACGGTCAGCACCGCATCGGTCGTCCAGATGCCGTAGAAGGCGACCGGATAGAAGATGAGGCTGTCCACCCCTTGGCCGACGAAGGTCGAGCCGATGGTGCGCGTCCACAGGGCGTGGCCCCGGGTCCAGACCTTCATCTTGGCCATCACGAAGGAGTTCACGAACTCGCCAGCCCAGAACGCGGTGATCGAGGCGACGACGATGCGCCAGGTGCTGCCGAACACGCTTTCATAGGTCAGCTGGCAGATCGCCCCGCCGGGGATCGCCGGATCGGCATTCGACGTCGCCGGGCGCTCTCCGCCAAAGCCGCTCGCGGCGCACTCCCACCCGTCGAACGGGGGGAGGGCGGTGACGATGTAGGACATGAAGGCGAGGAAGATCATCGCCGCCGTCCCCACCCAGATCACGCGGCGCGCCTTGGCGAAGCCGTAGATCTCGGTCAGCACGTCGCCGATCACGTAGCCCAGCGGGAAGAACAGGATGCCCGCGCCGTAGATGAAGGTGCCGTCGGGCGCGGGCCACCAGCCTTCGGGCCAGAAAGGCACGCTGACATAGGTCAGCTTGGCCGCGCCGATGATGTTGGAAAGCAGCAGGATCGCCACGAATCCCGCCATGACGAGGTCGTAATAGCGGAAGGTCACCGGCGGACGCGAAGTGGCGATGATCCCGTCGGTCGGATCGCGGTCGAAGGCGGCGGCGGGATCGAGGGGCTCGGGGGCGGTCGGAGCGGCGTTTTCCATCGCCAGCACGCCTAGCGCGTTTCCCTTGTGCGGCAAAGCGCGCTATTGGCGGCTCCGGCGCGCGCCCGTAGCTCATCTGGATAGAGCGCGAGACTTCTAATCTTGAGGCAGCAGGTTCGAGTCCTGCCGGGCGCGCCACCGTCGCATCGCGGCGTTTGTCACACCCTGCGCGCCGTGCTAGCCGCCCGCCATGCACTCCCCCGCACGCGAACCCCCCGGCGAACCGGTGCCCGGCGCGGCCCCGCCTGCGGCGGATGTCAGCATCGTCATCGTCAATTACCGTGCGGCGGACGAGGTGATCGATTGCCTCGCCAGCCTCTACGGGCAGGATCACGGCCGCAGTATCGAGGTGATCGTGGTCGACAATGCCTCGGCCGACGGGGGGGCGGCGCGGATCGCGGCGGCCTACCCTCAGGCCCGGGTGCTGGAAATGGCCGAGAACCTCGGCTTTGCAGGTGGCAACAATGCCGGCCTCGCGGTGGCGCAAGGGCAGTTCCTGCTGCTGCTCAACCCCGACACGCAGTTGCCCGAAGGCGTGCTGCGCGCGGTGTGCGACCGGCTTGCGGCCGACCCCGGCATCGGCGTGATCGGTGTGCCGCAGGAGGTGGGAGGCGGGCAGATCGTCAGCTCCGCGCTGCGTGACCTCACGCCCGGACATTTCCTCGTCCGCGCCTTTCTGCCCGCAGGGGTCATCGCGCGGTTCCTGCCGCGCTACAACATCCGCTATCCGGAGCACGAGCCCCGCGCCGAGTTCGCGTGCGAGGCGGTGGTCGGCTGTTTCATGGCGATGCGGCGCGACGTGATCGACACGGTTGGCCCGCTCGACCAGCGGATATTCATCTACGCCGAGGAGCGGGAGTTCTGCCACCGTGTCCGCCGTGCGGGCTACCGGATCCTGCACATGGGGGGGCTGTCGGTGATCCATCACCAGGGCGTGACGACGCGCTCGATCCCGATCTGGCGCGATGTGCAGACGCAGCAGGGGCAGCTGGTCTATATCCGCCTCACCCAGGGCACCGGCGCCGCGCGGCTGGCGGGGGCAGCGATGAGCCTGTCGCACCTCGTGCGCCTTCCGATCGAACTGGCAATGGTCGGCCCGCTGTGGAAGCAGCGGCTGGAATGCCGGTTGAAGCGCCTCAGCCGCTCCCTGAAGGCGGTTCTCACCCCGCCCGAACAGACCCGGCAGGCGATCGACTGACGCCCCGTCTGGCGTTCAGCCCCGCGCCACCGTTTCCAGCAATTCGCCCGTCACCGGATAGCCGGCATCGGCAAGGATCGTCAGCCACGGCTTGCCGTCCTGCTCGACGATCTGGGGCATGATGGTGCGCACCGGGATCGCCTCGGCCTGGGCCTTCGCCTCGGCGAAGCTTGCGAACAGGGCGAGGCGTTCGAGATTGCGGCGGGTGGGGAAGATCAGCTTTATGTCACCCTCGGCCGCGGCATCGAGCGCGCCCTGCGCCGTGGTCCAGAACAGACGGGTGTTCTCCGAGGCGTCGATCGACACCTCGACCGCGCCGGTGCCGAGGTCGGCGAGGTAGAAGCGCGTGTCGTAGACGCGCGGGATGTTCTCGTTTTTGGGGAACCAGCGCGCGAAGGGGACGATCTGGGCAAGATCGAGCCGCCAGCCGAACGCCGCGAGCACCGGGGCGAGCGCGCCGGTCTCGGCCAGCATCGCCCGTGCCGCCGCCGCGCTGGCGGCGTCGATCGCGCCCGCAAGGCCGAGCGCGAGGCCGGTCTCCTCAAGGGTCTCGCGCACAGCCGCGATCTGGTGGGCGGCCTCGTCGGGCGCGAGGCCGTGCTCGGCCGCGACGGTGTCGGCGAGCGCATAGTCCGCAGGGTCCACCCTTCCGCCGGGGAACACCGCCATGCCGCCCGCGAAGGTCATTTCGCGCGAGCGCACGGTCATCAGCACCTCCGGCGCACCCCCGTCGGGGGCGTTGCGGAAGATGATGATGGTCGCGGCGGGGATGCCCTGGGGCGCGGAATCATGGGTCATTGCGGCAAAGGATGGCCTTGCGGCAGGCGCTTGCCAAGGGGGAAGGCGCATCCCTGCCGCTTTGGAGAGGGGTGTCGGCGCGCTTTACAACTGCTCCCGGCGCGGCGATGCGCATGGCGCGGAAAACCGCAGATTTCCGTGCTTTCGCGAGTTTGGCACGGGCCCTGCATAGTATGTGGCGGTCCCAATGGTCTTCGACGCGAGGCGCGACCCTTCCTGGTCTCCGGGTTGCGCCTCCCCGAAAATGAAGAAGCGCCCCGCACTGGTCCTGCGGGGCGCTTTTTTGTTGCGCCTCAGGCGCCGGCGCGGGCCGTCCGGCCCGCCTGGCTATCCTCCGGGGGCCCGGCCCCTTGCGGGGCCACCCCTTCGGGCGCGCGTTCGCGCTTGCGGCCCTTCGGGCCGATCAGTGCCAGTCTGCCATGGAGTGCTGATATCGGTCGCGCCAGCGACCGCAAGGCCGAACGGCCGCCCGCAGGCGCCCCGTAGCGAAGCGCAGGGAAAAACGCCGAGGACCCACCCGCGCAAGGCGGGTGCGGAAAACAAGAAATCAACCGACCTTGGCAACGCCCTGCTGGTCGAGCAGCTGCTGCAGTTCGCCCGCTTCGAACATCTCCATCATGATGTCGCTGCCGCCCACGAATTCGCCCTTCACGTAGAGCTGGGGGATGGTCGGCCAGTCGGAGAAGCTCTTGATGCCCTGGCGGATTTCCATGTCCTGCAGCACGTCGACGCTTTCATAGGCGACGCCGCAATGGTCGAGGATCGCCACCGCGCGGCTGGAGAAGCCGCATTGCGGGAACAGCGGCGTGCCCTTCATGAACAGCACCACGTCGTTGGCGGTGACGAGATCGGCAATGCGGGCGTTGACGTCGGACATTGAATGGGTGCCCCTGAAGGTGGGTTGATCGTTGCGGTTTACTTGGGGACCACGGTGGTGACTTGCAAGGCGTGCAGCACGCCCCCCATGCGTCCGCCCAGCGCGGCATAGACCAGCTTGTGCTGCGCGACCCGGCTGAGGCCCGCGAATTGCGGTGCGGTGACGGTCGCCGCCCAGTGGTCATCGTCGCCGGCGAGATCGGTGAGTTCGACCTCGGCCCCCGGCAGCGCGGCGAGGATCGCGCCCTCGATCTCGGCGGCGGTCATCGGCATGAGGTCACACCCCGCCGAGCAGCTGGCGGCGCGCCTCGATGGTCAGCTCCTCGAGCTTCATGCGGATGTCGGATTCGCTGACACTGGCCTGCGCTGCGGTGAGATCGCCGAGCAGCTTGCGCACCACGTCCTCGTCGCCCGATTCCTCGAAGTCGGCCTGCACCACCGCCTTGCGATAGGCGTCGGTTTCCTCCGGGGTGAGCTTCATCAGCCCGGCCGCCCATTCGCCCAGCAGCTTGTTGCGGCGCGCAGCGATGCGGAATGCGGTTTCTTCCTCGAGCGCGAAGTGGGCCTCCTCGGCGCGTTCGCGGTCCTTGAAATCGGTCATGCGATATGTGTCCCTTCGGGTACGATCCGCCTGATCCGATAAAGCGGGCAGGGCGCGGCTTCAAGCACGAAGCCGCACCCCGCCCGCACAATCACGATACATTATTCCATCGTCACCACGAGCTTGCCCACCGCCTCGCGCGCTTCGAGCTTGGCGATGGCATCGCCGGCGCGGGCGAGGGGGAAGGTCTCGGAGACGAGCGGGTCGATCTTGCCGGCCTGCATCAGGTCGAACAGCTCGGCAACCTGCGCGCGGAAGGCCTCGGGCTCGCGCGCGGTGAAGGCGCCCCAGAACACGCCGCAGATGTCGCAGGACTTCAGCAGGGTGAGGTTGAGCGGCATCTTGGCGATCCCCGCCGGGAAGCCGACCACCAGGAAGCGGCCCTCCCAGGCGATGGCGCGCAGCGCGGGCTCGGAATATTGCCCGCCGACGATGTCGTAGACGATGTTTGCGCCTTCGGGGCCGCAGGCCTTCTTGAAGGCGTCTGCAAGGGCTTTGGAGCCGTCCTTGTCCATCGCCTCGCGAGGGTAGATCACGACCTCGTCGGCCCCCGCCTTGCGGGCGACCTCGCCCTTGGCTTCCGAGGACACGGCGGCGACCACGCGCGCGCCGAAGGCCTTGGCAAGCTCGATCGCCGAGAGGCCGACACCGCCCGCTGCCCCGAGGATCAGCACGGTGTCGCCCGCCTTGATGTGCCCGCGGTCCTTGAGGCCGTGGATGGTGGTGCCGTAGGTCATCAGCAGCGAGGCAGCCTTCTCGAAGGGCACGCCATCGGGCACCTTGAACATCCGGCCCGCGGGCACCACGACCTTTTCGGCAAGGCCCCCGTTGCCGATCCCGGCGAGCACCTTGTCACCCACCGCGAAGCCCTCGACCCCTTCGCCGACCGCCTCGATCACGCCGCTGATCTCGCCGCCGGGCGAGAAGGGGCGCTGCGGCTTGAACTGGTACATGTCGCGGATGATCAGCCCGTCGGGATAGTTGATCGCGCAGGCCTTGACCGCGACCAGCACCTCGCCCTTGCCGGGGGTCGGCGCGTCGATCTCGTCGAGCGTCAGGGTCTCTGGCCCGCCGGTCTGGTGGGTGCGGATGGCTTTCATGGTCTCTCTCCGTGTTTGTCGAATGTCAGGCGGCGGTGCCGCGCATCAGCCATGGCTGGGTGGCGGTGCGCTGTGCCTCGAAGGCGCCGATCGCCTCGCCGCGCGCCATGGTAAGGCCGACCTCGTCGAGCCCGTTCAGCAGGCAGTGCCGCCGGAAGGGATCGAGTTCGAAGGTGAAGCGGTCCTGATAGGGGGTGGTGACGGTCTGCGCTTCGAGATCGACGGTGATCTCCAGACCCTCGCGCGCGACCTCGAGCAGCCGGTCGACCGCTTCCTGCGGCAGGACCACGGGCAGGATGCCGTTCTTCACGGCGTTGCCCGAATGGATGTCGGAAAAGCTCGGCGCGATCACCACGCGGATGCCGAGGTCGAGCATCGCCCAGGCCGCGTGCTCGCGGCTGGAACCGCAGCCGTAATTGTCGCCCGCGATCAGGATCGGCGCGCCCTTGTAGGCAGGGTCGTCGAAGACATTGCCCGGCTCCGCGCGCAGCACCTCGAACGCGCCCGCGCCCAGCCCCTCGCGGCTGATGGTCTTGAGCCACTTGGCGGGGATGATGATGTCGGTGTCGACATTCTTGAGGCCGAGCGGAATGGCGCGGCCTTCGACGCGGGTGAGGGGCTGCATCGGGGTCCTTCGGTCAGTCGGCCAGAATCAATCGGCTAGAATCAATCGGTCTGCGGCGGCTCGCCCGAGGGGATCGGGCCGGGCTGGGTCGGGGTGTTCGGCTTCTTCTTGCGCTTGCCGGCATAGAGCAGCGCGGCAGCGATCGCCGCCGATCCGATGGCGCCGGCCGCGGCGAGCGCGGCGTTGCGGGCGGTGTTGTTCTTGGGCTTGTCGGTCATGGCAATCTCTTGCGCGGCAATTGTGCGGCTTGCAAGCCGTTCGCCACCTCGATGCGGCTAAAATAGGTCAGGCGCAGGCTGACGTGAGCCGTCGAGGCGGTTCCAGGTTTCGCGGGCACCTGAGTGGTCTTGCGCGCCTGCCCGTACGAGCGGTCGCAGCGACGCCGAGCCGTCCTCGTCCTTCGCTCTGTCTGGGGGGAACAGGAAGACTTCGTCGCCAAGGAGGTGCATCTGCTCGTCCCTCCGGTAGGGCTGGATCATTGTCAGCACGTGCGCCCCCGTCTCGTCGGCGAGGTCGATGATCAGTGCGTCAATGGCGCGCCCATCGTGGCGGAGCAGTCCATCCCGCGCGAAGGCGCAGGCATCGTATTCCGCCGCCTTAACCTCCATGAAGGCTTTTCCTCTGGCGACTGCCTCCTCCTGCGTGTCCGCCTCGAAAGAGTTGAGTTCGAGCTCACCCTCCTTCAGGCACAGGGCTTGCGGGACGTAATTGTCGGCAGGGCCGAGGTCGTCGATGATCCAGCTCGCGTGGGCGAGAAGGAACCCGCCAAGCTTGAGCATGGGCCCGGACAGCGCGCTCATACCAGTTCGCGCACGTCGGCGAGCCGCCCGGTCACCGCCGCCGCCGCCGCCATCGCGGGGCTGACGAGGTGGGTGCGCGCGCCCGGGCCCTGCCGCCCGACGAAGTTGCGGTTGCTGGTCGAGGCGCAGCGTTCGCCCGCGGGCACCTTGTCGGGGTTCATGCCGAGGCACGCCGAACAGCCCGGCTCGCGCCATTCGAAGCCGGCTTCGGTGAAGATGCGGTCGAGGCCTTCCTCCTCGGCCATGGCCTTCACGAGGCCTGATCCGGGGACGACGATCGCCCAGCGCACGTTGTCGGCCTTGCGGCGCCCCTTGAGGATCGCGGCGGCGGCGCGCAGGTCCTCGATGCGGCTGTTGGTGCAGCTGCCGATGAAGACGTTCTCGATGGGAACTTGCGTCATCGGCGTGCCGGGGACGAGCCCCATGTAGTCGAGCGATTTGCGGGCGGCGACGCGCTTGGATTCGTCGGCGAAGTCATCGGGGTGCGGGACGCGCCCGCCGATGGGCACCACGTCCTCGGGGCTGGTGCCCCAGGTGACGCTGGGCTCGACAGCGGCGGCGTCAATGGTGACGCTCTTGGCGAAGGCGGCGCCCTCGTCGGTGTGGAGCGTGCGCCAGTATGCCACCGCCGCGTCCCATTCCGCGTCCTTCGGGGCCATCGGGCGGCCCTTCAGGTAGGCGAAGGTCACATCGTCCGGCGCGATCAGGCCTGCACGCGCGCCGGCCTCGATGCTCATGTTGCAGACCGTGAGGCGCTCCTCGATGGTCATGCGCTCGAACACCTTGCCGCGGTATTCGATGACGTAGCCCGATCCGCCTGCGGCGCCGATGCGGCCGATGATGTGGAGGATCAGGTCCTTTGCGGAGACCCCGGGGCCGAGATCGCCCTCGACCCGCACTTCCATCGGCTTCGATTGCTGGAGCAGCAGGGTCTGGGTCGCCAGCACGTGCTCGACCTCGCTCGTCCCGATGCCGAAGGCGAGGGCCCCCAAGCCCCCGTGGCAGGCGGTGTGCGAATCCCCGCAGACGATGGTGGTGCCGGGGAGCGAGAAGCCCTGTTCAGGGCCAACAACATGGACGATCCCCTGTTCCTTCGCCGTCGCGGGGATGTAGCGGATGCCGAAAGCGGGCGCGTTCACCTCGAGCGCGGCGAGCTGGGCGGCGCTTTCGGGGTCGGCGATGGGTATCGGCTTGCCGTCCGCATCCCGTCGCGCGGTCGTCGGCAGGTTGTGGTCGGGTACTGCGAGGGTCAATTCGGGCCGGCGCACCTTGCGCCCCGCCACCTTCAGCGCCTCGAAGGCCTGCGGGCTGGTGACTTCATGCACCAGATGGCGGTCGATATAGATGAGCGCCGTCCCATCATCGCGCGTCTCCACCACATGAGCGTCCCAGATCTTCTCGTAGAGGGTGCGGGGGCGGCTGGCCATGTGCGGTTCCATCGTGAAAGAGGGGCAGGTGCGACCCGAAACGAGACGCCCATAATCCCGTTCCGCGAGCCGTGGCAAGATTGCGGCGATTTACCGACAAGCAGTGATGGAATTTGTCATAATCTTGCGCTAGTTTACATTTATGTCAGCAACCGAATCCCTGTCGCCCGCCTTTCATCACCCGATCAAGGTCGAACCGGCTGACATCGACTTCATGGGTCACGTCAACAACGCGCGCTACCTGAACTGGGTGCAGGACGCGGTGCTGGCGCACTGGAACAAGCTCGCGCCGGCCGAGGATGTGGCGACGAAGGCGTGGGTCGCGCTGAAGCACGAGATCACCTATCGCAAGCCCGCCTTCCTCGAGGACGACGTGATCGCGCAGACCGTGCTCGAACGCTTCAACGGCGCACGCGCGTTCTATTCGACGCTGATCAAGCGCGGCGAGGAGGTGCTGGCCGAGGTGCAGTCCTCGTGGTGCTGCATCGACGCCGAAACCCTGCGCCCGGCGCGCATCGGCGAACACCTGCGCGAGTTCTTCTTCCCCAAGGGCGAATAGCACCGCGGCGGCCTTGCGCGATTTCGCCGCCATCATCTTCGATTTCGACGGCGTGATCGCCGATAGCGAGATGCTCGCCGATCTGGTGCTGGCCGAGGAGCTCTCCCGCCTCGGCCTGCCGACGACGCTGGAGCAGTGCTACGCGCGCTATGTCGGCACGCGCTGGGACGAGATGATCGCGCGGATCGAGGAGGGGCTGGGCGGCCCTGTGCCCGAGGCCTGGGGCGACCAGCTTTCCGCCACGATGATGGCGCGCTTCCGGAGCGATCTGCGCGAGGTGCCGGGCGCGGGGGCCTTCATCGCGGCGCTGGGGGATCGGCCGCGCGGCATCGCCTCGTCGAGCAGCCCGGCGCGCTTGGCGCTGTGCCTCGATGTGCTGGGGCTGGCGCGGCTTTCGGCCCCAACGTGTTCAGCGCCGAAATGGTCGCGCGCGGCAAGCCCACGCCCGACATCTTCCTGCTCGCCGCGGAAAGACTGGCGGCGGCGCCCGAAGCCTGCCTCGTGATCGAGGACAGCCCATCGGGAGTCACGGCGGCCAAGGCGGCGGGGATGACGGTGATCGGGCTCACGGCAGGCGCGCATATCCAGCCGGGGCACGGTGCGCGGCTGCGGATGGCGGGAGCGGATCACGTTGCCGCCAGCTGGGCCGAGGTCGCCGCGCTCGCAGTCTAGCCGAACACCCGCTGGCGGTAGGTCACCCGGTCGGCCATCGCCATGGTCGTCAGCTGCGCGTTGACCCGGATGCAGCTCGGCATGACGCTGGCATCGCACACAAGCACGTTGGTGGTGCCGTGCACCCGCTGGTCGAGGTCGACCACGCCCTTGGCCGGATCGGCGTTGATCGCATTGCCGCCGTGGGGGTGGCTGGAGGAGAGCACGACATCGTCGGGCTCCCTGATCCTGTCGCTGAGGAGCGCGTCGAGCGCTTCGGGGCTGATCCCGGCCGGGATCGTCTCTCCCTTGAGCAGCGCGGGATAGACCGCCTCGGCACCGCCGGCGAGATGGATCCGCGTCAGCGTCGCCAGCGCGCGGCGCAGCACGGCGAGGTCCGCTTCCTGCAGCTGGAACTCGAGCTTGCCCTTCTCGATCCTGCCGCGCCGGTCGGCGGGGAAGAGCACGCCCGCAGAGGCGAGGCGGTTGTAGTTCAGCATCCGCCGGAAATGCTCGTCGAACCAGCCGGGCACCAGGGTCGCCATGCTCATCGGCGGCTGGAAATGGCTCTCGATCAGGAAGTCGCCGCGGTCGATGAAGGTCGCCATCTGGTCCTCGTCCCAGGCCAGCACCGGGGAGGGCATCAGCGCTGGGACAGGGCAGGCGATGTTGAGCGAGATGTCCTTGCCCGTGCCCCTGATTCCGCTTGCGGCGAGGATGTTGCTCGAGGCGATCGCGCCCGCGGCGACCACCACGCCCTTCGTCACGCCGATCCACTTGGCGCGTCCGTCGGGCCATTGCACCTGCACCCGGCTTGCCACCCGCCGCCCGTCGGCGGCAGGCGCGCCCCAGCCGATCCGCAGCACCTCGACATGGGCGAGGATGCGCGCCTTGCGCGGCGCGGCAGTGGTGGCGCGGGTGAGATAGCTTTCGGGCATGGCGCGCTTGCGGCCATAGGGGCAGCCGGTGTTGCAATAGCCGCAGGACAGGCAGCGGTTGGGCTCGTGCTTCGCGCCCCAGTTCTTGCGGAACCAGCCGGATTTCGCGCGCGCGTCCATCGGATCGCTCGATGCGGCCTTGTAGGCCTCCCATGCCGCGAGCAGGCGGGTGCCGTTGTTGCGCCCCAGCCGTTCGTCGATCCTGTGGATGCCGAGGAACTCCTCGACGCGCCCGTAGGCCGCATCCAGCGCGCCTGCCGGAATGTCCGCGCCGAGGCCCTTCCACGTTTCCAGCACGTCCTCGGCATCGGGATGGGTTTCCTCCCCGTCCTTGAGCCGCAGGCAGATGCCGTTGTTGATGACGGTCGATCCGCCCACCGTTCGGCCCTGGAAGACGATGATGTCGCGGTCGCGCGTAGTCTGGATCGCGCCGTCCTTGTAGAGGCTCGATGACATCCGCAATTCGTGCGGAGTGATCGCGGTGCTGGGGAGATAGGGGCCGGCTTCCACCACCAGCACCTCGTAGCCCTGATCGGCGAGGTTCGCCGCCGCGACCGCGCCGCCCGCGCCCGATCCGATCACCACCACCTCGACCGCTTCGGGGACGGCGCCCTCGGGGACGAAGACCGAGGGCGGCAGGTCGTTGGCGGTGTATTCCTCGATGGCCGGATCATCGGGCGTGCCGGCCCGCTCGCGGTGCAAGGGAAGGGTGAAGCCGATTGCCGCCAGCACCGGATTGGCGCGGTTGGCATCCTCCTGCGCGGCCTGATCCTCGGAAGGGGCGGGCAGCCAGTGGCCGTAATAGCCCGCGTAGACGATGCCGCGGACGCGGGCCATGTCCTGGAACAGGTCGATCCTGCTGTTCTTCAGCTTGTGTTCGATCCGCCGGATGCGCCAGCGGCGCGGGGCGAAGTGCCACAGGGGCCCGCCCAGCACCACCCACGCCGCCAGCACCGAGATCCCGGTATTGAACGGGGTGCGCCCCTCGATATTGCCGAACATCGCCTGGAGGTTGTCGACCACCTGCTGCGGGGTGATCGCCATGCGTTCGGGCTCGGCGAGCATGGTCTCGGCAAGGCGGCGCCAGATGGCGGCGATGAACGGACCGAACGGCCTCTTCGGCATGGCGTGATGATCCCCCCTCTCACGATTGCCCGCCCTGTGTGCCAGAGCGGCGGAGGAATGTAACCCCGTCGCGTGCTAGACCTGCGAGGCGGCGAAGCCCTGCAGGGCGGCCGTGTCGCGGATGCGCAGGCGGTTGTAATGCTTGGTGATCCACCCGGCCCGCGCGAAGTCGCCCAGCACCCGGTTGACGTTCGAGCGCGAGACGTTCGCCATCTCGCCCAGATCGCTCTGGCTGATGATGAAGCCCTCGGGGTGGTGGGGCTCGATCCCCTCCTCGGCCCCCGTGACACGCAGCAGCACCGCCGCGATGCGGTGCGGCACGGAAGGGATGAGCAGGTCCGAGATGACCCGCGTGCCGAGGATGTTGCCCCCGTCGGCGATTGTCCCGACGCAGCGCGCCGCCTGCGCGTCGGTCTCGAGCAGCGCGCGCAGCGGGGCGAGCGGGACATAGACGAGCTCGCTGTCCTCCATCGCCCGCATGTTCTGCACCCGGTGATCGCGCCCCGACATCGCCGGACCATGCCCGAACCAGCTGCCCGCGCGCAGGATATGGCCGAGGCGCGGGACATTGTAGGGGCCAGAGCCTTCGATCCCGATCCCGCCCGAGACGATCCCGTAGATGCCGCCCGCCGGGCCGTCAACGCTGAACACCGGCATGCTTCGCGGGGCGTGCATGGGTACGATCATCCGCAGGATCTGCTCGCGGAACCGCTCCGGCTGCCCGGCCAGCCAGCCGCGCGCGCGCAGCATCGCCGCGCAGTGATCGCGCCATGCCTCGGGCAGGGCCGCAGCGCCGCTGTCCGGGCCACCGGCGATCCTCGTGTCGTGAGCCGACATCACCGGTATCCCCCTGTCCCGATTTGTCCTTCAGGGCACAATCTCACCTCGGGCCGGATGATACAAGCGCCCCCTGCGAGGAAAGTCCGCCGGAGGGCCGCGGAGCCTTGCGTCAGAGGAGGGACATCATGACCAAGCCGCGTTTCCTTAAAGCCGCCGGCAGCGTGCTCGCGACCGCCGCGCTGGCCTTCGCCGCCGTCCAGACCGCCAGCGCGTGCAGCCGCGCGGTCTATTTCGGGCTCGAGGGCCAGACCGTCACCGGCCGCACGATGGACTGGTTCGAGGCCGATCTCGGCAGCAACATCTGGCTCTACCCGCGCGGGCTGGAGCGCAACAGCAACACCGCCACCCCGGTGGTGTGGACCAGCAAGTACGGCAGCCTCGTCACGACGCTCTACGAAGGCGCGGCGGCCGACGGGATGAACGAGAAGGGCCTCGTCGCCAATCTGCTCTACCTGCCCGAATCGGATTATCCGCCCGCCACGCCCGGCGACACCCGCCCGACGCTCCCCAATTCCGCCTGGGTGCAATATGTGCTCGATAACTATGCGACCGTCGCCGAGGCGGTGGCCGATCTCAGGCAGGAAAAGTTCCGCATGGTCGCGATCACCGCGCCGACCGGCGAGCCGGGCACGGTGCACCTGTCGATCTCGGATGCTTCGGGGGATTCGGCGATCTTCGAATACCTGAAGGGCAAGCTCGTCATCCACCACGACCGCAAGTATCAGGTGATGACCAACTCGCCGACCTTCGACCAGCAGATCGCTCTCAATAGCTACTGGAAGACCATCGGCGGACAGACCATGCTGCCCGGCACCAACCGCGCCTCCGACCGCTTCGTGCGCGCGTCCTATTACATCAACGAGGCCAAGCAGTCCGCCGATCCGCGTACCGCGGTGGCGACGGTGTTCAGCGTGATGCGCAATGTCAGCGTGCCGATCGGGATCAAGATCCCCGGCCAGCCCAACATCGCCGACACGCTGTGGCTGACCGTCGCGGACCAGAAGAACAGGGTCTACTACTATCAGGACACCAAGAGCCCGAGCGTGCTGTGGGCCGACATGAAGCGGCTCGATTTCAGCAAGGGCTCTGGGCCGCGCAGGCTAAAGCTCGCCGGCAATCCCGATGTCGGCGGCGACCAGACCGCGGGCTTCAAGCCGGCGCCGCTGTTCAAGTTCATGATCCCGCATAGCTGAGGTGCAAGGCGCAGGACGGGCGGCACGGGACCACGCGTCCCGGCCGCACCGGCCCTTCACGCAAACGCAATTGCCGTTTCGTCCGTGCGCTCTATACGCATCTCCATGACCGCTGCGCGCGTATCCTTCCTGCGATGAACCCGCATTTCGCCTTGCCTGCGCACGGCGTCCAGCGCGCCGTCGGCCTCGCCCTCGCGCTGGCGATCGCCGGGAGCTGGCTCGGCCTTCATGCCTATGCCATGTTCGTGTTCGAGCTGACATGGACCAACTGGCCCTACGCCCTCGTCATGGCGGTGGTGCAGTGCTGGCTTTCCGTCGGCGTCTTCATCGTCTGCCACGATGCGATGCACGGCACGCTGGTGCCGGGCCGCCCGCGGGTCAATGGCGCGATCGGGACGGTGCTGCTGGCGCTCTATGCGGGCTTCGGGTGGAAGCACCTGCGTGACGCCCATCTCGCCCATCACCGGCTGGCGGGCCATCCCGGCGATCCCGATTTCGACGAGAACAATCCGGCCGATTTCGTCCGCTGGTATGCGACCTTCTTCCGGCGCTATTTCGGCTGGCGATCGATCCTCTATGTCCACACCGTGGTAGGCATCTACTGGCTGGTGATCGGCATTCCGATGGCGCAAATCGTGCTGCTCTACGGGATGCCGGCGCTTGGTTCCTCGCTCCAGCTGTTCTACTTCGGCACCTTCCGCCCGCATTGCCACCGCGAGGGCCAGCCCTTCGCGGATCGCCACAATGCCCGCAGCAACGACTTCGGCACGCTCGCCAGCCTCGCCACCTGCTTCCATTTCGGCTATCATCTGGAACATCACCACCGGCCCGACGTGCCCTGGTGGGCCCTGCCTGCGGCGAAACGTGCCGGGGTGGGCGAGGTAGAACTGGCTGCAAGGGTGCCCGCATGAGCTGGCTCGAGATTTTCCTGACCGTCATGTCCTCGCTGATCGGGATGGAGCTGTTCGCGTGGTATGCGCACAAGTACATCATGCACGGCTGGGGCTGGGGCTGGCATCGCGACCATCACGAGCCGCACGACAACGTGCTCGAGAAGAACGACCTGTTCGCCGTGGTGTTCGGCACGATCAATGCCGCGATGTACATCTTTGGCTCGCTCTACTGGGACTGGCTGTGGTGGTTCGCGGTCGGCATCACGCTTTACGGGGTGATCTACACGCTGGTCCATGACGGGCTGGTGCACCAGCGTTACTGGAAGTGGGTGCCGCGCAAGGGCTACGCCAAGCGGCTGGTGCAGGCGCACAAGCTCCACCATGCGACCATCGGCAAAGAAGGCGGGGTCAGCTTCGGCTTCGTCTTCGCGCGCGATCCGGCGAAGCTGAAGGCCGAGCTGAAGGCCCAGAAGGACGCCGGTATCGCCGTGGTGCGCGACAGCGCCGGGGCAGGCGACTTCGAGACCGTGGGGCGTAACCTCTAGGCGGATTGCGTCAGGCTGAGATTGTTGCCTTCGGGATCGAGGAACCATGCGACCTTCGTGCCCGATCCCGGGTCGGTCCAGACGCCGCGCGCATCCTGACCGAAGCCCTCGTAGATCGCGAAGGTCACGCCCTTCGCCGCCAGCGCATCGACCGCCGCCTCGATGTCGGCGACCTGCCAGCCGAGCACGGTATGCGGGCCCGGCTTGTGGTCCTCGATCGCGGTGAGCCGCAGCGTGGTGCCCGCCAGATCGTAGCTGACGGCGAAAGGGTCCTCGCCGGTCTCGGTCAGACCCAGGGTGTCGGTATAGAAAGCGCGCGCGGCAGGCAGATCGGCGGTGAGCACAAAGCATACGGGTTTGGCACTGGCGAGCATGTCGGTTCTCCCCATCGGGGCGACTCGCCCTGCGCATGTCCCCCCGGGGCCGAGTTTACGCCATCAGCCGCTGCGCACCAAAGGCTCAGCCTGCCGCGAGCCTTGCGGCGTGCTCCTTCACCAGGGCGATCATGTTCGGCACGCCTTGCGTGCGGTTGCTCGACAGCTGGTTCTTGAGGTCGAACGGGGCGAGCGCCGCCATCACGTCCATGCCGGCGACCTGGGCAGCGGGCCTGTCCTGCACCGCGGCGATGACGAGGGCGACGATGCCCTTGGTGATCGCGGCGTTGCTGTCGGCGAGGAAGTGGAGCTTTGCCGCATCGGTGCCCGCCGGATAGACCCACACCGCCGCCGAACAGCCGCGCACCAGCGTGGCGTCGGTCTTGAGTGCCTCGGGCATGGGTTCGAGGCTGCGGCCGAGCTCGATCAGCAGGCCGTAACGCTCGTCGCCTTCGAGGAATTCGTACTCTTCGAGAATGTCGGAAAGGCTGCGCATGGCCCGCCCTTAGACAGGGCGGGGCTCCAACGCAAAGGGGTGCTTAGCCGCTCAGGCCCCCGGGACGGGTGAAGGCGTAGTAGATCACGTAGAACCAGCTGAAGAAGCCGTGGATGATCGCCCAGATGATCGACTGGTTGGCGCTCCAGCTGATCGCCACCGCGATCGCCGTGCCGAGGCCGATGCCCGCCTGCGCGGCGCCGTTGCGGACCGCGCTCACAGTTCCACCCCGCTGGCGATGGCCTCGAGCTTGCGGATGCGCTCCTTGAGGTCCGACAGCTCGATCCGCGCCGTGCCGAGGCCCGAACCTTCATCGGTCGCAGGCCGCGCCTGCGCCCGTTCGAGTTCGCGGCGCTTGAGGTCGAGCCAACCTGCCCAGGCCTGCAGCAGCGCCGCGACAACCAGCGCGAGGCCGATCAGGCTGCCGATGGTGAGTACCAGCACGGGATCGAGAAGAAGCGTGGTCATTCGCTCTGTTCCTTCCTCATGGCGGGATCCGGCGTCGGCAGGCCCCGCAAGGCTTCGATTTCGGCGGCGATCCGCGCCCGCTCGCGCGCATCGCTGGTGTTGCCGTCGGTGGCGATGCGTTCGAGCACCTTCACCCGCTCCCTGAGCTCGGCGATCTCGCGCCGGGCGGCTTCGAGTTCGGCCGGCGTGCGCTGGTCCTCGCGCGGGACGACCTTCTGGTTGCCGTCCTCGTCGGTCACGATCCCGGCGCGCGCCCGGACGGTCTCGACGATCCCCCAGATCACGATCGCCACAAGGGCGACGATGGCCCAGCTGCTCATTGCGCGGGCTCCTTCTGGCTGCCGACGCGCAGCGCCTCGATCTCGTCGGCGAGCAGGCTGCCGCGGTCGGTGGCGATGCGCTCCAGCACCCGCAGGCGATCCTCGATCATCTGCTGGCGTTCGGCGATCAAGCGCACGTCCTGCGGGACCATGTCGGACTTGGCTTCGTAGCGCAGCCGCTTGGCGCTCATCACCTTGTCGACGATGCCGTTGAGGCTCACGCCCGCGATGAGGACGATTGCGACGATGGTCATCGCGATGATCACCATCTCGCCCATCACGCCTCGCCCTTGTCCGTGAGGTTGGCGAGCGCGCGGTCGCGCAGCGCGTCAATCTCGGCGCCGAGGTGGTAGCCGCCGTCGGTGACGATCCGTTCGACGTTGGCGAGGCGATCCTTGATGCTGCCGAGTTCGGCCCGCAGCTCGGCGTTTTCCTGGGTCAGCAGGGTGACGCGGTGCGCGGTCTGCTTGTCGGAACCGGGCTTCAGGGACTGGCCCCACATGCCTTCGAGCGGATAGCCGTTCTTGATCTTCATGCGGGTCGTCTGGAACGAGACGAGGATCCCCAGAGCACCGAGCACGAAGGCTCCGGTGATGATCCAGCCGAGATAGGGGAGGAAAGGCGCAAGGTTCTCCATCACACGCGCTCCTTGGTAAGTGCGGGCGCATCGCGCAGCGCCTCGATTTCGGCGCTCAGCGAATAGCCGCGGTCGGTGACGATCTTCTCGAGCACGATCATGCGGTCCTGCATGGCGTCGAGCTTGTCATGGAGCGCCTTGTTCTCGGCGCGCAGGCGCTGGGTCTCGGCGGTGTCCGTGCGCTCGGTCTTGCCGCCCCACTCGTCTTCGAGGGCATAGCCGTGCTTGGCGCGGATCCAATTGTTGGCCAGCCAGCCGCCGATGCTCAGCGCGATGATCGTGAGGACAAAGAGTCCTTCGCCCGGCTCCATCACACGCGCTCCTTGTTGCCGAGGCCGAGCGGGACGCCCGCGCCTGCTTCATCCACGCGGCGCGTGTCGCGCAGCGCCTCGATCTGGGTGGCGATGTCGTAGCCGCGGTCGGTGACGATGCGTTCGAGCACCTGCACCCGGTCCTCCAGCCGCTGGACCTGGCTGGCGTATTGCGCGGCCTTTTCGGCGGTCTGCTCGGCGGTGGCGCCGACCTGCATCTCGGCCATCTTCTGCTGATGCTTCGTCCAGAGCGCGACGATCGGGATCATCAGCGCGAAGATCGGGATCATCAGGGCAAGGGTGCCTTCCATGATTTCAGTCCCCTGTTCAGTGGGTTGGAGTTCAGCGCAGCCGCTCGATCTCGGCGGTCAGGCGGGGGTTGCTGCTGACGTAGTGGGCTTCCACCGCGGCCAGCCGGCGATCGACGTCGCGGAAGGACGCGCGGATCTCGCGGGCGGTGCGCTTCGGGCTCTGCCGGACCGACTGCCAGTACTTCTGCTCGCTTTCGTCGCGGTAGAGATGCGGCGGCTTCTTGTTCAGCACGAAGCCGGCGATGAAATAGGCGAGGATCACCCAGCCGCCGGTGATGAAGGTCGAGAGCACGGCGCCGATGCGGATCCAGGCGACGTTGACGCCGGTGTAGTCGGCGATCCCCGAGCACACGCCCATCAGCTTGGCGTTGTGCTTGTCGCGGTAGAGCGTGGTGCGGGGGCTGTTCACGAGCGGGTTCCTTTCTTCTCGGCGAGGAGCTGCTCGAGTTCGCGCAGCTGCTGGTTGTCCTTTTCCTGGTCGGCGATCAGGCGGCGGGCGGGGGTGAAGCCGGGATCGTCGCTGGCGACGAGCCGTTCGACCGTGTCCATCCGTTCATCGAGCCGCTTGGCGAGGTTGTAGAGTTCCTCCAGCAGCACCTCGTCGTCGGCGGTGATGGTGGCGGCGGTCTTCCACTTGGTCATGTAGTGCAGCACGACCCAGGGCAGGCCGATGAACAGCGTGGCCATGACAAAAACGACATCGAAATCCATGGCTTATTCTCCCTTGCTGCTATCGGGCTTGCCGAGCGCTTTCTTCATGGCCTGCAATTCGTCGTCGATCGCGTCCGAACCGGCCAGCGCGTTGATTTCATCGGCGAGCGACGGGGGGCTGTCCTCGGCGATGCGCAGCGCATCGGCGCGGCCCTCGGCGTAGTCGACCCGGCGCTCGAGCTGGTCGAAGCGGGCCAGCGCCTCGTCGGTGCGCTCGGTGCTCATCAGGGTGCGCAGCTTGACGCGGTTCTCGGCGCTTTCGAGGCGCGCGGCGATCGCGGTCTGGCGGCTGCGGGCCTCGCGCAGGCGGTGCTGGAGCTTCTGGATGTCGTCCTCGTAGGCGCGCAGGGCATCGTCGAGCACGGAGATCTCGCTCTTGAGCTGGTCGGCCATGTCGGCGGCCTTCTTCTTCTCGACGAGCGCGGCGCGGGCGAGGTCCTCGCGGTCCTTGGAGAGCGCGAGCTGCGCCTTCTCGGCCCAGTCGGCCTGCAGGCGATCCAGCTTCACGCAGTGGCGGTGCATCTCCTTCTGGTCGGCGATGGTGCGCGCGGCGCTGGCGCGCACCTCGACCAGGGTCTCCTCCATCTCGAGGATGATCATGCGGATCATCTTGGAAGGATCGTCCGCCTTGTCGAGCATGTCGTTGAAGTTGGCGGCGATGATGTCGCGTGTGCGGCTGAAAATGCCCATGAAGGCTACTCCATCGAGAAACGAATTGACCCGGTCCGCAGGCGCGACTCGCTCGTCCTGCGGCGGGGCGGTGCGGCCGTGAGACTGCGCCTTGCCGGGGTTCCGGCGCAAGGCCTCGATTTCCTCGTCGAGCCGCGAGAGGCGGCCTGCCGAAAGCAGGCGGGAGGGTTGGGCCGGAGCGTCGCTGCTCTGGTCGGCGCGCGTGGGGCTGGCACCGCCGGCAGCATCTGCGGGGGGGACGTTGCGCTCCGGCCCGAGGGGGTCAAAAGGGTCGCCCACTTCAGGCGATCTCGATCACGGCGCCGGCCTGGGCGGCGGGGTGGGCGACGGGGGCGGCGTTGGCCGCGCCCGGCTGAAGCTGCGAGGACAGCGCGATCATCATCACCATCGCGGCGATGCTGGCCATCGCGGCCTGTCCGAGCTTGGAGTTCCAGAAGCTGCTGCTTTGGGCGTTGCGGTCGATCATTTTGGGCCTCCCCATTGGTGTCCGTGGGTCTTGCCCGGTATTTTGCAACCCGCGTGCCAAACTTGGCGAATGGCGGATTTGCACCGTTTTTGGTCTTGGGCGGCGGGGAGGCGTTGGTCTCTATTGCCAAGCCTTGGGAATTTTCACTATAGTTTGGACGTGAAGCTCGAAAGCCAGTTCATCGGCCAGTCGGGGGCCTTTCTGGACGCGGTCGAACGCGCCAGCCGCGCGGCGGCGATGAACCGTCCGGTGCTTGTGATCGGCGAACGCGGCACGGGCAAGGAACTGATCGCCGAACGCCTTCACCGCCTGTCGAGCCGCTGGGACGAGCCGCTGGTGACGATGAACTGCGCGGCGCTGCCCGAAACCCTGATCGAGGCCGAGCTGTTCGGACACGAGGCGGGTGCCTTCACCGGGGCGACCAAGGCTCGCGCCGGCCGCTTCGAGGAGGCGGACCGCGGCACGCTGTTCCTCGATGAACTGGGCACGCTCAGCATGGGCGCGCAGGAGCGGCTGCTGCGCGCGGTCGAATATGGCGAGGTCACCCGCATCGGTGCCTCGCGCCCGATCCGGGTCGACGTGCGGATCGTCGCGGCGACCAACGACGATCTCCCCGCGCTGGCGGCGGCGGGCGAGTTCCGCGCCGACCTGCTCGACCGCCTCAGCTTCGAGGTGATCACCCTGCCGCCGCTGAGGGTGCGCGAGGGCGACATCGGGGTGCTCGCCGAATATTTCGGCCGGCGCATGGCAGCCGAGCTAGAGTGGGACCGCTGGCCCGGCTTCGCGCCCCACGTGATGGACGCGCTCGAGGACCATCCCTGGCCGGGCAACGTGCGCGAGCTGCGCAACGTGGTCGAGCGCGCGGTCTATCGCTGGGACGCGCCCGACATGCCGATCGGCCATGTCCAGTTCGACCCTTTCGACAGCCCCTGGCGCCCGCGCCCGCCCGAACATCGTCGCAGCGGCGGGGGGAGCGCAAAGGCTGGCGGGGAGTCTGCGGGTGGTGCGGCTGTCGTCGCGATGCCGTCGGCAGGTCATTTCGATGCCGTCGACGATCTGCGCGCCGCCGTCGACGCGCACGAAAGGGCGATCCTCGCCCATGCGCTGGGCAAGCACCGCTGGAACCAGCGCCAGACCGCCCGCGCGCTCGGCCTCACCTACGACCAGCTGCGCCACTGCATCCGCAAGCATGGGCTGATGGAAGGGCAGGACTGAGAGCGTTCCTAACGGATTGGCAAGTCTTTTCGATTATTGCGGTGTTTCGGCTCAGGGCGACGCGACACCATGCATTTGCTTTGCGAAAATTTCCCGAGAAATTCCTGCATCCTGTGCAACGGCATGGGCGAATCGCGCTTGCCTGCGTCCCGGTTCGGCAAGGCGGCCTGAGATGCGTCCCGATCTGTCCGACAGCCCCCGTCACTCTTTGCCAGCGCCCCCGGTTTCGGATAGGGTGAATCCGGTCGCACCTACATCCACGGTCGAATCGTCCGCTCAATCGCCCGCGGGCCGTCCGGCTCTGGACCGACTGCGGGGTGAACAGGGGATGGTGGACCCGAAGCCCGAGGGCCCGGATGCGCCGGCGGTGCCGATCGGGCGTCGTTCCGCGCCACGCCTGCGTCTCAGCCTTCCGGCCCAGCTTGTTGCGGTGGAGAAGGTTCACACCTGCATCCTTCTCAACCTGTCGCGCACCGGCGCGCAGGTGGCGATCCTCGATTCGATGCGCGAAGGCGAAGGCGCGATCCTGCGCTGCGGCCTGATCAACAACTTCGCGATCATCACCCGCAGCGAGTTCGGCCTCAACGCGCTCGAGTTCGACGAACCGCTGACCGATGCGATCGTGCTCGAGGTGCGCCGCTATCACGAGAATTTCGAGGAACGCGAGAAGCGCGCGCTGATCGAGACCGCGCGCAAGTGGGTGACGGGCGACACCAGCGACGACCGCCCGATCTGACCGGCGATCCCGGCCTGACCGGCACGTAATCGTGCGGGGGTGGGCGCCGCGGCGATCTTCACCCTCTCCCTGCGAAACTGGCCGGGTCATGGCACCCGAACCGCCTTCAGCCGACGCACCTGACGAACCGGTAACCGCGGGCCGGCGGGCAGCGGCGCGCCTGCGGCTGGCCGTCCCTGCGAAGTTCGTGTCGATCTGCGAGACGCAGGACTGCGTCCTGATAGATGTCTCGCGTACCGGCGCGCGGGTCGCGCTGGCGCGGCCGCTGGCGGTGGGGCAGTCCGGCTATCTCGCGCTGGCGAAAACGGAGCTGTTCGGCGCCATTGTCCGCAGCGAGCGGGGGGAGGGCATGGCGATCAACGCGATGGCCTTCGATGAGCCGATCTGCCGAGAGGAGGTGCTCCGCATCAGAAGCTTCGCCGAGAGCTTCGAGCTTCGCCAGAGCCACGCGCTGCGTGAGCAGGTGCGGCGCTGGGTGTCGGGCGAGAGCTGACCGCGCACAGCGGCGAAGGCGCTTGCCAAACGGGGCGAAGGCGACTAGAGCGGCGACCAATCCCGACATTGTCGCGACAAGGTTTGGATGCTGGCGCCTCGCGGGGCCGGCCCCACACCGCGTTTCCGCAATGGCGCTGCAACGAAAGAACCGCGTGACCGATATTGCCCGCCTGACCGCCCTGATCGAACCCGAGGCCACCGCGCTCGGCTTCGAACTGGTGCGCGTGGCGATGGTGCCCTCGGAAGCGGGCGACGGCGGCATGGCGCTCCAGATCATGGCCGAGGACCCCGCGACCGGCCAGCTGGTGCTCGACCAGTGCGCCGCCCTCTCGCGCCGCATCTCCGACGCGATCGACGCCGCTGAGGAAGCGGGCGAGGAACTGGTCGAAGGCGCCTATCACCTCGAAGTCAGCTCGCCCGGCATCGACCGGCCGCTGACCCGCGACAAGGACTTCGCCAACTGGGCGGGCCACGAGGTCCGCATCGTCATGGACAAGGGCTATGATGGTCAGCGCGTCAACAAGGGCGTGCTCGGCGGCCTCGAGGATGGTATGGTCCTCGTCAAGGAAGTGAAGGCGGGCGACGTTCGCCTGCCGCGCGCCGCAATTCATTCCGCGAAGCTCGTCCTCACCGACGCGCTGATCGCCGCCACCCGCCCGCTGGACACCAGCGGGGCTGATGAACTCATCGAAGAAGATACAGAGAAGGCAGACGACTGATGAGTGCCATTTCCGCCAACAAGGCCGAACTCCTCGCGATCGCCAACGCGGTCGCCTCGGAAAAGATGATCGACAAGGCGATCGTCATCGAGGCGATGGAAGAGGCGATCCAGAAATCGGCGCGCAACCGCTACGGCGCCGAGAACGACATCCGCGCCAAGCTCGATCCCATGACCGGCGATCTGACGCTGTGGCGCGTGGTCGAGGTGGTCGAGGAAGTCGAGGACTACTTCAAGCAGGTCGATCTGAAGCAGGCCGAGAAGCTCCAGCCGGGTGCCAAGGTCGGCGACTTCATCGTCGACCCGCTGCCGCCGGTCGATCTCGGCCGCATCGACGCGCAGTCGGCCAAGCAGGTGATCTTCCAGAAGGTCCGCGATGCCGAGCGCGAGCGCCAGTACGAGGAATTCAAGGACCGCCAGGGCGAAGTCATCACCGGCGTGATCAAGTCGGTCGAATTCGGTCACGTGATCGTCAACCTCGGCCGCGCCGAGGGCGTGATCCGGCGCGACCAGCAGATCCCCCGCGAAGCCGCCCGCGTCGGCGAGCGAGTCCGCGCGCTGATCACCAAGGTCGAGCGCAATAACCGCGGCCCGCAGATCTTCCTCAGCCGCGCGCACCCCGACTTCATGAAGAAGCTCTTCGCGCAGGAAGTGCCCGAAATCTACGACAACATCATCGAGATCAAGGCAGCCGCCCGCGATCCGGGCAGCCGCGCCAAGATCGGCGTGATCAGCCGCGATTCGAGCATCGACCCCGTCGGCGCCTGCGTCGGCATGAAGGGCAGCCGCGTGCAGGCGGTGGTGCAGGAACTCCAGGGCGAGAAGATCGACATCATCCCGTGGAGCGAGGACACCGCGACCTTCGTGGTCAACGCGCTCCAGCCCGCCACCGTCAGCCGCGTCGTGCTCGACGAGGATGATGGCCGCATCGAAGTGGTGGTGCCCGACGACCAGCTGTCGCTGGCGATCGGTCGTCGCGGTCAGAACGTGCGTCTGGCGAGCCAGCTCACCGGCCACCAGATCGACATCATGACCGAGGAAGAGGCTTCCGAGAAGCGCTCCAAGGAATTCGCCGAGCGTTCGAAGATGTTCGAGGAAGAACTGGACGTCGACGAGACCCTCTCGCAGCTGCTGGTCGCCGAAGGCTTCGCCGAGCTGGAGGAAGTGGCCTATGTCGACCTCGCCGAACTCGCGAGCATCGAAGGCTTCGACGATGAACTCGCCGAGGAACTCCAGAGCCGCGCGCTCGAGGCGCTCGAGCGTCAGGAAGCCGCGCACCGCGAAGTGCGCCGTGGCCTCGGCGTCGAGGACGCGCTCGCCGAGATCCCGCACCTCACCGAGGCGATGCTGGTCACGCTCGGCAAGGCCGGGATCAAGACCCTCGACGACCTCGCCGATCTCGCCACCGACGAGCTGATCGCCAAGAAGCGCGAGGCCCCGCGCCGCCGCGCCGCGGCCGACGGCCCGCCGCAGCGCCGTCCGCAGCGCGAAAGCGACAAGGGCGGGGTGCTCGGCGAATACGGCCTCAGCGAAGAGCAGGGCAACGAGATCATCATGGCTGCCCGTGCACACTGGTTCGAGGACGAGCCCACCGAGGAGGCCGCCCATGCGGACTCCACCCAATGAGCGCCTGACGTCCGACATCGACGTGTCGCCGAGCTCCGCCAAGGCGGAGAGCGAGCGGCGCTGCATCCTCTCCGGGGCTTCCTCGGCGCGGGATACTCTGGTGCGTCTGGCGATATCGCCCGACGGACTGGTGTTGCCCGATGCCGCGGCCAAGGCTCCCGGGCGAGGGGCATGGATCGGCGTCACCCGGTCTGCGCTTGAAGATGCGCTGGCCGAGGGCCATCTCAGGAAGGCGCTGATGCGCGCCTTCAAGGGCGCGCCTCTCACCATTCCCGAGGATCTCCCCGCAAGGGTCGAGGCGGCGCTGGCGCGTCACCTGTGCGACCGGCTGGGGCTCGAACTGCGCAGCGGCAACATCGTGATGGGTTCCGCCCGGATCGAGGAGCAGGCACGGGGCGGGCGCATCGCGCTGCTTCTCCATGCGAGCGATTCCAGCGCGGACGGTCGCCGCAAGCTCGATCAGGCGTGGCGCGTGGGCACCGATGCCGAAGGCTCGGGTGCGCGCGGGCAGGTCTTGCCACTGGACCGCACCGCGCTGTCTGTGGCATTGGGCCGCGACAATGTGGTCCACCTGGGCGTCGCCGGCCACGCGGGCGACATGCGCGCGGCCGAACGCGTGCTTCAGGCGGTGTCCCGGCTGGTGCATTACGCCAGCAACGACCGGGCGAGCGCAACGAACGAAAGCGGCAGGGACACTCCCGGCCACGCTGACCAGCCGCAGGGCGGGGCAGCGCAAATCGACGAATACGTGAAGGACTGACGAGCGATAATGAGCGACGACAACGACAACCAGCGCATCCGCAAACCCCTGGGCCTCAAGCGCTCGGTGGATGCTGGCGAGGTCAAGCAGACCTTCAGCCACGGCCGCACCAACAAGGTGGTGGTCGAGGTGAAGCGCCGCCGCGTGCTCGGCAAGCCCGGCAGCGAGGGCGCCGCCCCGCCGCCGCCCGCCCCTGAACCGGTGGCTGCACCGCCCCCGCCGCCGCCCGCGCCTACCCCGGCTCCGCGCCCGGCCCGTCCCGCACCTGCGGGCGAGACCCCGCAGGAGCGCGTCAAGCGCCTCCAGCTCGAGGCCGAGGAAGAGCGCCTGCGCCTCGCCGAGGAAGCGCGCAAGCGCGAGGAAGCCGAGGCCCGCGAGCGCGAGGAGGAAGAGCGCCGCCGCGCCGAGGAAAACCGCCGCGCCGAGGAAGAGGCCGAGCGCCAGCGCGCCGAGGCCGCCAGTGCCGCGCCCGAACCGGAAGCCGCGCCCGCCGCGGAGGCTCCCGCTGCGCCCGCCGAGGCTGCCGCCCCGGCCGCGCGCACCGATGCCATGCCTGCCGCGCGCCGCTTCACCCCCGTGGAGCGGCCCGAGCCCAAGCGCCCCGCTGCCCCCGAGGTCAAGGGCAAGAAGAAGGAAGACGGCAAGCGCGCCGCGCCGATCGATTCGGGCAAGGACAACCGCCGCTCGGGCAAGCTCACCGTCACGCGTGCCCTCAACGAGGACGAAGGCCGCCGTGCGCGCAGCCTCGCCGCGCTGAAGCGCGCACGCGAGAAGGAGCGCCGCGGCCAGGGCGGCCCCAGCAAGCCGCGCGAGAAGCAGGTCCGCGACGTCGTCGTCCCCGAGGCGATCACCGTCGGCGAACTTGCCAACCGCATGGCCGAGAAGGGTGCCGACCTCGTGAAGGCGCTGTTCAACATGGGCATGATGGTCACGGTCAACCAGACCATCGATCAGGACACCGCCGAGTTGCTGGTCGAGGAATTCGGCCACAACATCACCCGCGTCTCCGCGAGCGATGTCGACATCGACACCAGCGCCGATGAAGATCCCATCGAGACGCAGAAGCCGCGTCCGCCGGTGGTGACGATCATGGGCCATGTCGACCACGGCAAGACCAGCCTTCTGGACGCCCTGCGCGGCACCGACGTGGTCAAGGGCGAGGCCGGCGGCATCACCCAGCACATCGGCGCCTACCAGATCACCACGAAGGACAAGTCGAAGATCACCTTCCTCGACACCCCCGGTCACGCGGCCTTTACCGAGATGCGGATGCGCGGTGCCAACGTCACCGACATCGTCATTCTGGTGGTGGCGGGCGATGACGGGCTGATGCCGCAGACCATCGAGGCGATCAACCACACAAAGGCGGCCGGCGTGCCGATGATCGTGGCGATCACCAAGTCGGACAAGCCCGAGTACAACCCGCAGAAGATTCGCGAGCGTCTGCTCGAGCATGAAGTCATCGTCGAGGCGATGAGCGGCGAGGTGCAGGACGTGGAGCTTTCGGCCAAGACCGGCGCGGGGCTCGACAAGCTGATCGAGGCGATCCAGCTCCAGGCCGAACTGCTCGAGCTGAAGGCGCGCCCCGACCGCGATGCCGAGGCGACCGTGATCGAAGCCCAGCTCGACAAGGGCCGCGGGCCGGTCGCGACCGTGCTCGTCACCCGCGGGACGCTCAAGCGCGGCGACAATTTCGTGGTCGGCACGCAAAGCGGCCGCGTGCGCGCGATCGTCGACGACAAGGGCCAGCAGCTCAAGGAAGCCGGTCCCTCGATGCCGGTCGAGGTGCTCGGTCTGGGCGGCGTGCCCTCGGCGGGCGACCAGCTCACCGTGGTCGAGAACGAACAGCGCGCCCGCGAGGTCGCCAAGTATCGTCAGGAAATCGCGACCGAAAAGCGCACCGCGCTGGCGCCGACCAACTTCGACACGATGTTCAGCAGCCTTGCCTCCAACGTCATCGAATATCCGGTGGTGGTGAAGGCGGACGTGCAGGGCTCGGTCGAGGCGATCGTCAACGCGCTCCACAACCTCTCGAACGACGAGATCAAGGTGCGCGTGCTCAACGCGGGCGTGGGTGCGATCACCGAGAGCGACGTGCTGCTGGCGGCGGCCTCGAAGGCGCCGATCATCGGCTTCAACGTGCGTCCCAACGCCAAGGCGCGCGACCTGGTGAAGCGCGACAACGTGCGGATGATGTATTACGACGTCATCTACCACCTCACCGACGCGGTCGCCAAGGAGATGGCGGGCGAGCTCGGTCCGGAGCGGATCGAAACCGTTGTCGGCCGTGCCGAGGTCAAGCAGGTCTTCCCGGCGGGCAAGAAGGACAAGGCGGCAGGTCTGCTGGTGCTCGAAGGCGCGATCCGCAAGGGTCTCTTCGCGCGTCTCACCCGTCAGGACGTTATCGTCTCGGCCACCAAGATCGCCTCGCTGCGTCGCTTCAAGGACGACGTGGACGAAGTCCGAGCAGGTCTGGAGTGCGGCGTGGTGCTCGAGGACACGAACGACATCAAGGCGGGCGACATGCTCGAAGTCTTCTCGGTCGAGGAGCGTGAGCGGACGCTGTGAGCCTCAACGACCCGCACTACCCCGAGGATGCCGGGCAGTCGCCGCACACGGCGCTGCTCGGCTCCGAGTTCGTGGGCTGGGACGAGGCTGCCCAGACCGCCACGATGCGCTTCACCGTCAAGCGCGAGGTCTGCACCTGGCGTGGCGGCGTGCAGGGCGGGCTGGTCGCCGGCTATCTCGATGATGTGATGGGCTATGCCTATGTCGCGGCCACCGGCGGCGTCATGGCGCCGCTCAATCTCGACATTTCGATGAGCCTCATCCGCCTCATCCCGGAAGGCGCGACCATCATCGGCAAGGGCCGGGTGGTGAAGGCGGGCCAGCGGGTGATCTTCCTCGAGGGCGAACTGATGGCGGAAGACGGGACGATCTATGCCCGCTCCACCTCCACCGCGATCCCGACCCCGCGCCCGACGCCGGAAACAACGGGGCTGCAACGCTGATGGCAAAGCAGCCCTTCACCGCCGAACAGCAATCGGTCCGCGTCCTCAAGGTGGGCGAGCGGGTGCGACATATCCTGTCCGAGCTGCTCGCGCGCGGCGAGGTGCATGACGACGTTGTGAGCGCGGCGCACATCTCGGTCACCGAGGTCCGGATGACGCCCGATCTGCGTCACGCGACGGCTTACGTGAAGCCGCTGCTGGGCGCTGGCGATGACGAGGTCGTCCACGCGCTGCGCCAGAACACCGCCTTCCTCCAGCGCGAGGTCGCCCAGCGGCTGGGGCTGAAGTTCGCGCCCAAGCTGAAGTTCCGCAAGGACGAGAGCTTCGCCGAGGCCGACCGGATCGAGGCGCTGCTGCGCGACCCCAAGGTGCTGCGCGATCTCGACGACGAGGACGCGGGCGAGGCCTAGCTCAGCCGCACTCGAAGGTCAGCTGCACCTTGTCCCACCGGCCCGCCGCGAGGTTTTCCGGGCTGATCCAGAACTGGTAGAGACCCATGTCGCCGAAGCGGAATTCGGGCAGGTCGTCATAGACGATCTGCAGCAGCAGGTGATCGCACATGTGATCGTAGCGGTTGGTCTGTCGGCATCCGCCGAGCCCGAACATCTGGTGCTGCCAGCTTGTCGGCAAGCGGTATTGTTCGTTGAGCAGAGCCAGCACCGCATCGGGGATTGCGGCGGCTGCGCGCTGATCGCCGGTGATCATGCGCCGGATCGTCGCATTGCGCACATCACGCAGGCTTAACGAGACATGGAAGCGGCACAGCTGTTCGAAGTCGCGGCGCGCCGTTTCCATCACTTCCTTGAGCAGAGCGGCTTCTTCGGCAGTCATCTCCGACCAGGGATCGCGGCCCGCGACGAAGGTTTCGAAGCGGGCGGCGAATTCCGCGAGCCCGCGGCCTTCGGCTTCGATCTTCGGAATGTCGGCGCGGTTGCGCTCTTCCCAGGCGCGCGAATCCGCCAGCGCCTTTTCGTCGAGCTCCGGTGCTGCGAGCAGGCGAGCCTGATATTCCTTTCCTTTCGCGATCGAACTCTCGCGTCCGGCGATGGCGCGGGGCACATAGGCCAATGCTGCCTGCAATTGTCGCAGGACCAGACCGGCGCCGTACCACCACATCGTCTCGGCCCCGGCGATCCCTTCGGTCAGACGTCCGCCCGTAGAGAACGCGTATTCGCGCCGCGGCGTGATGGCGGCGGACGCCGCGACCTGGGCGGCGTCGATGATCTCGAGATCGTCCTCGTCTTCGCTGACAGGTGGAAGGTCCTCGGGCAGGCGCATTCTCGCCGGTTCGACAGGCCAGAAGGGAAAGAGCGAATGGGTGAGCGGCGAGCGGACTTCGGGCAGCGGATAGCCGTCCTCCTCATAGGCGTGCGGCAGGTCGTCGGGGGCAGGGGTGGGCTGGTGATCGCCGGGCGGCACGTGCAGCACGGCGCCCTCGTTGATGAAGAAGGCCAGCGATCCCTCGCGGGGCAGCGGCGTGTCGGGGTTGGCAGCGGCGATCTCGGCAAGGTCGAGCTGCGCGACGAAGGGCAGGGGCACGCCGTTCTTGCCGCGCGGCCACGCCTGCCCGCCGAGCTTGGGCAGGCCGCCGAACCATGAGCGGTCATTGCTCCAGTCGCGGTCCTTGTCGCGGGCCTTGCGGATGATCGCGATCGGATCGACGCGCTGCCCATGCGGCGTGCCCCGGCGCTGCCATTCCGCGGCGAGCGACATCGCGCAGTCGGCGATGTCGTCGGTGAGGGTGAAATCGTCACCCAGCACCGCGCGCGCCTGCGCTTCGAGCGCGATCGTTTGCGGCTTGCGAGGCACGGTGGGTTCGGCTTCGGCAACCCGCAGCTCTGCCATCGCCGCCAGCCCGCGCCGCCTCGCGAGCGGGGCCACCGGCGTATCGATCTCCTCGTCCGGCGCAGGGCGCTCGGGCAGGGGCGGGAAGGCGGGGGCCGAGGGCCGCGGCAGCCGCAGCCCGAGCGCGTGACCCGCGCCGAGCGCTGCCACCATGCCCAGCGCGACGATCAGCAGCACCTTTCCGACCATGTCGACCAGCGGCAGGATCACCGCATCCAGCGCCGCCGCGACGAGTTCGCCCTTGGAGGTGTTGGGATAGGCCGAGACCGGCGCGAGCCAGACGAGCGCCGCCATCGCGCAGGAAAGCACGATAATCGCGCCGCCGCGCTTCATCTCCTCGAGCGTCTTGTCCATACCGGCCCTTTGCTACGTCACTCGGCGGGCCTTAGCAGGGTTATGGTTAAGCGGAGGCTAAATGCCTGCTTTCCCGCAAACTTAGCGGATCAGCGCGGCACCATCCGCGCTTTCAGGGTGATGTCGACCTTGTTGCCGACGATCAGCTGATAGCTCTTCATCCCGAAGTCGCGGCGGTCGATGGTGGTGGTGCCGGTGAAGCTGACCGGTCTGCCCGCCTGCGCCACCGGATCGGCATCGAAGGTGACGTCGAGCTTCGCGGGCCGGGTCACACCGCGCGCGGTGAGTTCGCCCGCCACGGTGCCGCGCGTCGCGCTCGCCAGCGTAAGCGATCGGCCGACGAAACGGATCGTGGGGTACTTCTCGACCCAGAAAAACTTCTCGCCGCGCAGCCGCGCCAGGGTCACGCTGTCGGGCGCTTCCAGCGCGGTCGCATCGAAGGTCACGTCGATCATCGCGCGTTCGGGAGCGCCGGGCACGATCGTCACGGCGCCCTGCATCCGGGGGAAGCGCGCGGTCTTGCTGGCGAGGCCGAAGAAGGGCACTTTCGCCGAGACATTGCTGGCGCTCGCATCGAGCGTATATCGCTGCGGCACGCTCGCCGCATTGGCCAGCACCATGATGGCCAGCAGCGGCAGCAGTGCCAGACGCAGGAGGCGGGTGCGAGGATTCATCACCTTTCCAATACGCATCAGGCGAGCAAAAAGGTTCAACTGAAGCCTCGCACGCGGCGCGGCGAGGGGTTAGGAGCCCCCTATGGCCAAGCTCTACTTCTACTACGCCAGCATGAACGCGGGCAAATCCTCGCACCTGTTGCAGGCGGACTTCAATTACCGCGAGCGCGGGATGGCGACGATGCTGTGGACGGCGGCGCTCGACAGCCGCTCGGAAGGGATGGTGCGCAGCCGCATCGGGCTCGAAAGCGGGGCGCACAGGTTCGCGCCAGAGACCGACCTGTGGGCAGCCATCAGCGCCGCGCACCGCGTGCAGCCGCTCGATTGCGTGATGGTGGACGAGGCGCAGTTCCTCAGCCCCGCGCAGGTCTGGCAGCTCGCCCGGCTGGCGGACGAGGCGGGCATTCCGGTGCTGTGCTACGGCCTGCGCACCGACTTCCAGGGCGCGCTGTTCCCGGGCTCCGCGGTCCTGCTGGGCATCGCCGACTCGCTGGTCGAGCTCAAGGGCGTGTGCCACTGCGGACGCAAGGCGACGATGAACCTGCGGGTCGACGAGACCGGCGCGGCGGTGCGCGAAGGCCGGCAGACCGAGATCGGCGGGAATGACCGCTATGTGGCGCTGTGCCGCAAGCATTTCTCCGAGGCCCTGAACGGATGAACGAACGGATGAGCGGGGCGCCCCTCTCGGGCTGGCTGATCCTAGATAAGCCGCGCGGGATGGGCAGCACGCAGGGCGTGAGCGCGGTCAAGCGCGTGTTGCGGCAGAACGGCTATCCGAAGACGAAGGTCGGGCATGGGGGCACACTCGATCCCCTAGCGGAGGGCGTTCTGCCGATCGCGTTAGGCGAGGCGACCAAGTTGGCCGGTCGGATGCTCGATAGCGACAAGATCTACGCCTTCACGATCCGCTTCGGCGAGGAGACCGACACTCTCGATACCGAGGGGCCGGTGATCGCGACCAGCGATGTGCGCCCGACGCTTGCCGAGGTGGAGGCGGTGCTGCCGCGTTTCACCGGGCCGATCGAGCAGGTGCCGCCTGCCTACTCGGCGCTCAGGGTCGATGGCCAGCGCGCCTATGACCTTGCGCGGGCGGGAGAGGCGGTGGAGCTGAAGGCGCGGGCGGTGACGATCCACTCCTTGTCCATTCGCCCTGAGCCCGTCGAAGGGCTGCACTTTTCTTCACGAGCGAAGGACGGGGCTTCGACACGCTCAGCCCGAACGGGGATTGGTGAGGTCACCCTCCTCGCCCACGTCTCCAAGGGCACCTACATCCGCTCTCTCGCACGCGACATTGCGCACGCGCTTGGCACCTGCGGCCACGTGACCTATCTGCGCCGCATCAAGGCCGGTCCGTTCCGCGAGGAACAGGCGATTTCGCTGGACAAACTGGAGGAAGCCGCTAAGGGCGCAGGCCTTGAACACCTCCTCCTGCCGCTGGAGGCAGGGCTGGACGACATCCCGGCCCTAAGCCTCGACCAGACAAGCGCGCAGGCGGTCCGACAGGGCCGGGTGCTGTCTGGCATGCCCCAATCATCCGGGCTCTATCTGGCGAAACTGGGCCCCGTTCCGGTCGCGCTGATGCAGATCACGGATGGGACGGCCACGGTCGTCAGGGGTTTCAACCTTCCCGATGTCGCTGAGTAGAAAGAGAATACTATGTCGGTGACCGCCGAAAAGAAGCAGGAAATCATCTCCTCGAACGCCCGTGATCCCAAGGACACCGGCAGCCCGGAAGTCCAGGTCGCGATCCTCACCGAGCGCATCCGCAACCTCACCGAGCACTTCAAGGATCACCACAAGGACAACCACTCGCGCCGCGGCCTTCTGATGATGGTGAACAAGCGTCGCACGCTGCTCGCCTACCTCAAGAAGAAGGACGTCGAGCGCTACAACGCCCTGATCCAGAAGCTGGGTCTGCGTAAGTAAGAGTTTCGCGTTGAAAGGCGGCTCGAGGGCCGCCTTTCTCGCATTTGGGGCCCGCAGACATCCGGTCTGCCGCGCCCCGGGGCCAGATCAGTGCCCCGCACCGGACCGGGACGGTCTTTTCCCCGGCACATGAGGCCCCGCCCGGCAATATGGCCGCGCGGGTCAGAAGGAAAACCAATGTTCGACACGAAAACCGTATCGCTGGAGTGGGGCGGAAAGACCCTCACTCTGGAAACCGGGCGTATTGCCCGTCAGGCCGATGGCGCCGTTCTGGCCACCTATGGCGAAACCGTGGTGCTCTGCGCCGTGACCGCCGCCAAGAGCGTCAAGGAAGGGCAGGACTTCTTCCCGCTCACCGTGCACTATCAGGAAAAGTTCTCGGCCGCCGGGCGCATCCCGGGCGGCTTCTTCAAGCGTGAACGCGGCGCGACCGAGAAGGAAACGCTCACCAGCCGCCTGATCGACCGTCCGATCCGCCCGCTCTTCCCCGAAGGCTTCTACAACGAGATCAACGTGATCGCGCAGGTCCTGTCGTTCGACGGCGAGACCGAGGCCGATATCGTCGCGATGATCGCGGCGTCGGCGGCGCTCACCATCTCGGGCGTGCCCTTCATGGGCCCGATCGGCGCTGCGCGCGTCGGTTATGTCGACGGCGAATATGTCCTCAACCCGAAGCAGGACAAGGCTCTCGCCGAAGGCCGTCTCGACCTCGTGGTCGCCGCGACCGACAAGGCCGTGATGATGGTCGAATCCGAGGCCAAGGAACTGACCGAGGACGAAATGCTCGGAGCGGTGATGTTCGCGCATGACGAGATCCGCAAGGTGATCGGCGCGATCGTCGAGCTGGCCGAGAAGGCCGCCAAGGATCCGTGGGACATCGATGTCAGCGACAACACCGCCGACATCAAGGCGAAGCTGAAGGAACTGGTCGGCGCAGACATCGCCGCGGCCTACAAGCTCACCGACAAGTCGGCGCGTTCCAACGCGCTGAACGAGGCGCGGGCCAAGGCCAAGGCGGCGTTTGCCGACGAAACCCCGCAGACCCAGATGGTCGCGATCAAGACCATGAAGAAGGTGGAAGCGGACATCGTGCGCACCGCCATCCTCAAGGAAGGTTCGCGCATCGACGGCCGCAAGCTCGATCAGGTCCGTCCGATCGAGGCGATCGTCGGCTTCCTGCCGCGCACCCACGGCTCGTCGCTGTTCACCCGCGGCGAGACGCAGGCGATCTGCACCACCACGCTCGGCACCAAGGATTCCGAGCAGATGATCGACGGTCTGGAAGGCCTGAGCTATTCCAGCTTCATGCTGCACTACAACTTCCCGCCCTATTCGGTCGGTGAAGTGGGCCGCTTCGGCGCCCCGGGTCGCCGCGAAGTCGGTCACGGCAAGCTCGCCTGGCGCGCGCTCAACCCCGTGCTGCCGAGCAAGGAAGACTTCCCCTACACCATCCGCGTTCTGTCGGACATCACCGAGTCGAACGGCTCGTCCTCGATGGCGACGGTCTGCGGCGGGTGTCTGTCGATGATGGACGCGGGCGTGCCGATCAAGGCGCCGGTGTCGGGCATCGCCATGGGCCTGATCCTCGAAGGTGACGAATTCGCCGTCCTCTCGGACATTCTGGGCGATGAAGACCACCTCGGCGACATGGACTTCAAGGTTGCCGGGACCGCCGAAGGCATCACCACGATGCAGATGGACATCAAGGTCGCCGGCATCACGCAGGAGATCATGGCCAAGGCGCTGGAACAGGCCAAGGCCGGTCGTCAGCACATCCTCGGCGAGATGGCCAAGGCCCTGACCGGTGCCCGCAGCGAAGTCAGCAAGCACGCGCCGCGCATCGAGACGATCCAGATCGACAAGTCGAAGATCCGTGACGTCATCGGCACCGGCGGCAAGGTGATCCGCGAGATCGTCGCCGAAACCGGCGCCAAGGTCGACATCGACGATGAAGGCGTGATCAAGATCTCGTCCTCGAACCTCGACGAGATCGAAGCCGCCAAGCGGTGGATCCTCGGCATCGTCGAGGAGCCGGAAGTGGGCAAGATCTACTCCGGCAAGGTCGTCAACATCGTCGATTTCGGCGCCTTCGTGAACTTCATGGGCGGCAAGGACGGTCTCGTCCATGTCTCCGAGATGAAGAACGAGCGTGTCGAGAAGCCGACCGATGTCGTCTCCGAAGGCATGGAAGTGAAGGTCAAGGTCCTCGAGATCGACAACCGCGGCAAGGTCCGCCTGTCGATGCGCGTGGTCGACCAGGAAACCGGCGAAGAGCTGGAGGACACCCGTCCGCCCCGCGAACCGCGCGAACCGCGCGGTGACCGTGGTGATCGCGGCGACCGTCGCGGGCCCAAGGGCGGACGCGGCGGAGACCGGGGCGGGCGTGACCGCGACCGCGGCGGCGACCGTGGCGGTCGTGATCGCGACAGCGGTCCGGCTGGCCTTCCCGACTTCCTGAAGGACTGATCGTCCGGGAGCGACAAACAAAAGCCCGCCGGGAGCAATTCCGGCGGGTTTTTTGTGTGCGGCTCGGCTAGGGGGCAGCGATGCTCAAACGCGAACTGATCGACACGACACAGATCGAGGACGGCGTCCTCCTCGAACTCTACAGCCATGGTCGCGATTTCATGATCGTGCTCGGGCGCAAAGAGCTGATGAGCACGCGCATGCGCTTTTCCGAGGAGCAGCTGGCCGAACTCACGCTCGACAAGCTCGGCAAGCCGAACGGGCGCATCCTGATTGGCGGTTACGGCATGGGCTTCACCTACCGCGCCGCCGCCGCGCGGATGGGCGACACGGCGCAGATCGTCATCGCCGAGATTTCCGAAAGCATCGTCGAATGGGCCAAGGGGCCGATGGCGGAGCTGACGGGCGAGAGCCTCTCGGACCCGCGTCTCGATCTGAAGATCTGCGATGTCGCCGCGCTGATCGATGATGCCAATGACGGGACTTGCGCCAAGTTCGACGCGATCCTGCTCGATGTCGATAATGGCCCCGACGGGCTGGTGCGCGATGCCAACAACCGGCTCTATTCGCGCACCGGGCTCGCCAAGGCGCGCGATGCGCTGAAGCCCGGCGGCATTCTCTCCGTGTGGTCAGCCGCGCCCGATCCGGCGTTCCGCAAGCGGCTGAAGGATGCAGGGCTCGAGGTCGAGGAACGCGGTATCCGTTCGCGCCCGAACAACAAGGGCGCGCATCACACCATCTGGTTTGCTCAGAAGTCGTAGACCAGCGTCACCCGGGTCAGCGTGTCGGTCTGCACCGCTCCGGGCGGCGGATTGCTGTCATATTCGATCGCATAGGAGAAACGCGCCGTCAGCTTGCTGCTGATCGTGGCGTTGAGGCCGGTGATCAGGTCGAGCGTCGTGTTGCGCGAATCGATGATGGCGATTGCCGATCCCCCCGCCTCGGCCACCGCATTGGTGTCCTGCGTCAGCTTCAGGCGGTCGGTGATGCTCCAGTCGAAATCGACCCCGATCAGCCCCGCGATGCGGCTTTCGACGCGCCCGTCGACGAAGTCGGTGACCCGGTAGGCGGGGCCGACCTTGAGCGCGAGCTGCACATCGTCCTTCTTGAGCGCCTGGTAGCCGATCCCGCCCGAGATCGCATAGCGCCCGGAAAAGCCCTGGAACCGGTCACGCTCGTACTGCGCAAGCGCATAGGCGTAGAAGCGGTCGGAGATCTTCACGTTGGGCTCGTAGCGGGCGAGGAACTGCTCGCGTGTGGTCACCCCGTTGGCGCGCTGGTAATCGACTCGCCCGGTCAGGTTGTGGCGCCAGGCGATGCCCTTGCGCGAAACGGCGAGGCCAGTGGTGATGCCGGTGTTCGAGCTGTTGCCGGTGGCACGGAAGGCGCCGAATTCGCCCTTGCCCGACCAGTTGTCGAACAGGCCGGCCGAACGGATCTTTGCCAACTTTGCCTCGGCCTCTGCCTGCTTGCGCGCGGCGACCGCCGTCTCGAACTCCGCGAGCATGGCATCGATCTCGGCCACGTCGGCCGGGTTGGCGACGCGCGCCAACTCGGCCACGGTGCGCACCTTGCCCTCGTCGCCGGTGGCGATCGCGGCATCGATCATCGCGCGCACCGCTTCAGGCAGCGCCGCGCTGGCCGCGCCGTGCGACACCAGCAGCGCGGCGGCAGCGAGCACGCCGAGACGGCCGGACAATCCCGTCATCGCCGATTTCCCTGAGCTGCCGGTTCAGCGCACCCGCGGACCGCCGAAAGGCAGCGGCGGGGGCGGGCGGCGCACGCCGCGCGGCAGCTGGGCCTGATAGGCGCGGCCGCAATGCTCGACGCAATAGGGGAAGCCCGGGTTCACCGGCTCGCCGCAGAAATGGAAATCAGGTTCGCCCGGATGGCCCATCGGCCAGCGGCACACCTTGTCCGACAGGTCGAGCAGGCTGGTCTTGCCCGCGATCTCCGGGCTGGGCTTGGCCGGCACGAGGCGGCGCGGCGGTGCCGGCGGGATCGGAGCCTGCTGGTCGCCCGGGCCCTGACGCAGGAAGCCGCCGGGGCCGACCGAGACGATCTTCGGCAGATCGGCGGCGGGCGCAGGGGCGGCGGCCTGTGCGGGGGCGGCGCTGTCTGCCGGAGCCTCGCTGCGCACCGGCTGCGCTGTCGGGCGCGGGGCGGGCCGCTCCGCCGCTTCGACCGGAGGGCTGACCCTTTCCGTCGGCTCGGCAGGACGCGCGGGCGCAGCCGGGGCGGGCTTCTTGACGGCGGGCGCGGCCTTCTTCTTCTCGTTCGCCTTGACCGGCGAGGGACGTGCCTTCAGCCCGAGGCGGTGTGCCTTGCCGATCACCGCGTTGCGGCTCACGCCGCCCAGTTCGGTGGCGATCTCGCTGGCAGTCGCGCCGCCTTCCCACATCTTCCTGAGCGTTGCGATGCGCTCGTCCGTCCAGCTCATATGTTCTACCTGTTCCTGTGTCCGGCGCCTGCCCGGGTGGAGCGTGCTTGTCAGGAACGTGCCCCGGGCCTAGGCACCTCGGCCATGGCCCACGACATTCCTGCAAACCCGCCCGGCAAGGCCGCTCCCGTGACCGAATTGACGGATGATGACAAGACCGGCGGGAGCATCCGGTTCACCCCGCGCGGCCAGCCCGTCATCACCGGGATCAATCGCGTGGGGCTCTCGGCGCTCTATATGAAGGAGGTCCGCCGTTTTCTCAAGGTCCAGACGCAGACGATCTGGGCTCCGGCCTTCACCACGCTGCTGTTTCTGGTGATCTTCAGCGTCGCGCTGGGGCGGCAGGGGCGCGAGGTGCTGGGCGTGCCCTTCGCCAGCTTCGTCGCGCCGGGGCTGATCGTGATGGCGATGATGCAGAACGCCTTCGCCAATTCCAGCTTCTCGCTGCTCGGGGGCAAGATCCAGGGCACCATCATCGATTACCTGATGCCGCCGCTTTCGCCGGGCGAGATGATGGCGGGGATCCTCGGGGCGGCGGTCACCCGTGCAGTGGCAGTCGGCCTTGCGGTCGCGGCGGCCATGCTGCTGTGGCCGGGGGTGTCGCTCGGCATGGCGCATCCCTGGGCGGTCGTGTGGTTCGGCCTCATGGGATCGCTGATGCTGGCGACGATCGGTCTCGCCACATCGGTCTGGGCCGAGAAGTTCGATCACAACGCGGCCGTCTCCAATTTCGTGATCGCGCCGCTCTCGCTGCTGTCGGGCACCTTCTACGTGATCGAGAACCTTCACGGCGTGTTCCAGACCGTGAGCCGCCTCAACCCGTTCTTCTATGTGATCTCGGGCTTCCGCTACGGGTTCCTCGGAGCGAGCGACATCGGCGGGGCGGGGCAGGTGCTGGCGGCGGCGGGCGGCCTGCTGGTGCTCAACGCGGTTCTGGCTGGCTCGGTCTTCGCGCTGTTGCGCAGCGGGTGGAAGCTCAAAAGCTGAGGCTGCAATGATTTCGTTTCCGGGCAGCAGGCCTGCAAGGCCGAACGGCCGCCCGCAGCGGGCGCAGCTTCGCTGCGCGCATAGCGAGGATGCCGTCCCCGAGGGGACGGCGCAGACAAATCAGTGCGTGAGCGAGCGCCGCATCCGGTAGCGGCCGTCCTTGAAGCTCTCGAACAGCTGCCTCACGGTCGGGTGATCCACCGGCCCGCCTTCCGCATCGGCGACGAGATTCCCCTGGCTCACATAGGCGACGTAGGACGAATCCTCGTTCTCGGCGAGCAGGTGGTAGAAGGGCTGGTCGCGCCGCGGGCGGATGTCCTCGGGGATCGACTGGTACCATTCCTCGGAATTGGCGAAGACCGGATCGATGTCGAAAACCACGCCCCTGAAGGCGAACAGGCGGTGACGGACCACATCGCCGATGCCGAAGCGGGCGCGGGTCTGGCGCGGCGCGATGATGGTGCGACCGGCCTGGCTCGAGAAGAACTCTGCGCGTTCCATGCGGGCAATATGGACCTTTGATCGCGCAAAACAAGCACGGGTCTTTCGCGGGTGCGAGATATGCCCGCATTTTGTGTGCGAGCGGGTCTTGGCAAGCCCTGCGGCTTGGGCTAACGGGCGCGCTTCCCGCCGCCCGCCGCCTTCGACCAGGTGGCCCATTCACGGGCGCGACGGGCCTCGCGGAGAGGTGGCAGAGTGGTCGAATGCGCCGCACTCGAAATGCGGTTTACCGGCAACGGTAACGTGGGTTCGAATCCCACCCTCTCCGCCAGTCACCCTTCCGCAAGCGTCCAAAAAACCGCTGTTTTCCTTGATTTTTGGCCATTTCGTGCTAGAGATTGTTCTGCATTTGTTTCGATATTTCCGCATGCATCCGCAACGATTGGGGGCATTTCTGGGGGCATCGAAACGCAGTTTTGGGGGCACAGATGCTCAGCGAAATGGCAGTCCGGCAAGCGAAGGCGAAGGACAAGGATTACAAGCTCTCCGATTCTGAAGGGCTCTATCTGTTCGTGGCCAAATCTGGCCGTCGAAGCTGGCGTCTAAAGTACCGTTTTGCGGGGAAGGAGCGACGGCTGATCTTGGGTGCCTATCCCGAGTTGTCGCTGAAGGAAGCGCGTGACAGGAAGTGTGATGCTCGCAAGCTCCTTGCGGAAGGGAGGGACCCCGGTCTCGAAGCAAAGAAGGCAGCCATTGCGCGAGCTATGTCAGCGTCAAACACCTTCGAGGTTGTGGCGCGCAATTGGTTTGCACTTCAGGAAGATCGGTGGACGCCTGTCCACGCAAGGGACGTAATCTCCAGCTTGGAAAAGGAGGTGTTTCCGTGGATCGGCGGCTTGCCAATCGCTGAGCTTGATGAGCCGATCGTGCTTTCCGTACTCAGAAAGATTGAAAAGCGAGGGGCCATCGAGACGGCTCATCGCGTACGCCAACGCATGTCAGCCGTTTTCGTGCAGGCGATTGCTGAAGGGCTTGCGGCGAGGGATCCGGCCGCTGTGGTGGGCAAAGCCCTCAAGCCCGTACCACGTGGACGCAAGCGGCCTGCAATTGTGAGCATCGAAGCGCTTCACGACATGATCCGCAAAACGGAAGCGGAACTGGCTTCGCCGCTCACTAAGCTCGCATCGCGTTTCGCGGCACTGACGGCTCAGAGACTTGGGGCCATCAGAAGCATGGCATGGGGCGAGTTCGAAAACATCGACTGGGATGGAGACGGGCTGTGCCCCGAGGCTCTTTGGCGTGTTCCTGCAGGTCACATGAAGTTGGCAAATGACTTGAAGCAGGACGAGAAGTTCGATCACCTGGTGCCACTGGCGCCTGAGACCGTTGCTGTCTTGCGGGCGGCCAAGCAGCTCACCGGGCGGGGACCCATTGTATTCCCGAGCAACCGGAGCGCCCGAGTTCCGATGAGCGAAAATACGCTGAGCTATTTCTACAACCGCTGCGGATATCAGGGCAGGCATGTGCCGCATGGCTGGCGGGCATCATTCTCGACGATCATGAATGAGTGGGCCGAGAGGAACGGAACGGCGAGCGACAGGCTGGTCATAGATCTGATGCTTGCCCACATTCCAGAAGGGGTGTCGGGCTCTGAAGGTGCCTACAATCGAGCGGCATTCCTTGAGCGTCGCCGGGAAATCGCCGAGGTGTGGGCGAAGATGTTGTTCGAAGGCTTTCCAGAGCCGTCGAAGCTATTGGGGCTTCCCGCACGCTAGGCGCACCCAATCCAGTCGGCCTTGATGCGATCTGCCGCCGTTGAAATGCCGTCGACGATGACGTTTTTGCCAACGAGGGTTTGGTCGACATCCAGCGCGTCGACGATCCAGGTCTGCGCATCGGGAGTCGTGAGAAGGAGGCTTCGCGCTCATTTCGTCAGTCGACCTGATAAGCGTTTCCGCTGGGTGCTCACCGTAAACCGTCCCCTGTCAAAGCTTCCATCGCCGAAGCACGTTGCGCACGTAGGCTGGCGTTTCGCCGTTCCGCGGAATGCCGCCAGCTTTGCTGACTGCTCCGGGCCCGGCGTTGTAGGCTGCCAAGGCGAGGTGCACCACTCCGAAACGATCCAGCATCTGCCGAAGATATCGGGCGGCACCGTCGATATTTGCAACAGGATCGAAGCGGTTGGCCACGCCGAGCTCTCTGGCGGTGGCCGGCATCAGTTGGCCGAGGCCCGCTGCTCCGACACGGCTGACGGCCAATGGATTGTATCTGGATTCCGTCCAGACGAGCGCGTCGAGCAAGCCCGGGGGCAAGGCGTACTTTGCTTCGGCTGCATAGACGTGGGGCAAAAAACTCGCTCTCCGAAAGCTCGACGTGCTCGTTCTGGCGGCATGCTTGTAGCGGGGCGAAAGGTCGTCACGTGGTGCGGCGCCGATATCGAAGTTGGCGGGCGTAGCCTCATCATGAGTGCGCCATAGTCCATGTTCGACCAGCTGGAACCCGTTTGAAGCCTCCGCGATCCGGACGCCGCTAGCGGAATGTCTGGATACCTCCTGATCAGGTGATCGCTCTTCTTCTTGCGCGTTGACCGGGAAGCCGAGCGCAGTTGTGAGGCAGGCGCTGGCGAAGAACAGGATTTTTGGGGTCATTGCTCGATCCTCGATGGCCGACTCAGCTAAGAACATATATAGAACATAGCGTGGAGGGAAATCAGTTGGCGCGCCTGCAGAGCGGAGGCTGCGCGTGAGGGGCACATCAAACGGAGTGGGTCGATGCCCCAACAAACTAATGCTCATCACCTTGATCGTCGCGCTCGCACGATCGTCGAAAGCCTGGGTGGAACATGGCGTCAGAACAAGGGCATGTGCTGCTGCCCAGCGCATGACGACCGAACTCCCTCGCTCAGCGTGACACTGGGTCGGAAAGCGATCCTGTTTCATTGCTTCGCAGGATGCTCGAACGAGGAGGTCATTGCGGCACTGGACCGCCAGGGTGTTCGAAGTCGTGACCTGTTCGATAGCGCTGGCGCCGTGGCCGCTGATCGATTGGAAAAAAAGGCCTTCAATTCCAACGCACGACGGTTGTGGCACTCTGCGACGGCGATCCCCGGCACCCCCGCCGAAGTATACCTCGCACAGCGCGGGATTCTGCGTGCCTCTGATCAGCTCCGTTATCTCGAGCGAACGCCGCTCGGGCCACGCGGTGCAGTCCAATTCCTCCCGGCCATGTTGGCGGCCGTCACAACTGACGTCGGCGTAATCGCGGTGCACCGGACTTTCCTTGATTCCGGAAGCGGCAGGTTGGCAGGTTTCGAGCGTCCCAAGCGTGCATTGGGAGGCCTCGGCTGTGGTGCTGTCAGACTTGCCCCGCCAGCAGCGGGCCGGTTGGGCCTTGCCGAAGGTATCGAAAGCGCCCTTTCAGCCATGCAGCTGTTTGGCGTCCCTTGCTGGGCAACGCTCGGTAACGAGCGGTTCGGCCTCGTCGCGATTCCAGAGGGCGTGCGCGAGCTCTACCTGTTCATCGACAATGATGAGGGAGGCGAGCTCGCAGATCAGCGCGCGCGAAGGGCATATTCTGAGCCCGCCCGGGTGATCCAGTCGCGAGCGCCAGCGTCCACCGGTTTCGACTGGAACGATGAACTCAAGGCGAGGCTCGCTCGGAAAACCTGATCAGCGAGCCAAAGGGGAGGGGGCCTTCGGCTGATTGAGGCCTGCGAGACGCAGGACCTCGTCAGGAGGTTTCCCATGTCCAACTCTTCCCTCGCTTTCGCATTCGATCCACCATCTCCGCCGCTTGTCGTGACAGCAGCCAAAGCAATGGCGTCGCAGTTTGCAGCAGGCCGCACGATTTCGCGCAGTGACGTCAACCGCACCATGACGGACCACTTCGGCGGAACCGATGCACTCGGGACATGGTCAGTCCGTGATGCTCACGCTGCGCTCGAGCTGGCGCAGGTTCAACACCTGCAAGCATCAGATCAGATCCAGCTCACGAGTCCGATCGGCGAGGCCGAACAGTTCTTCTGCGGCCTCGATGCCCGAGTTCCGACCCAGACCAATCGCAGCGACGAGCAGATCGAATGGCAGCAGTTTGCGACGCCGCCGCGCCTTGCCTGGCTTGCTGCCCGGGCTTGCGCGCTGGCCACTGGCGAGCTTGTGCTCGAACCCTCGGCCGGAACGGGCATGCTCGCGGTCTGGGCTGCCAAGGCCGGCTCGCGCCTTGCCCTCAACGAAATCTCGCCGCTGCGCCGCGACTGCCTGACTGCTGTGTTCCCCGCTTCCCGTGTGACCGGATATGATGCCGAGCTGATCGACGAATTGCTCGATCCGGCCATCAGTCCCAGCGTCGTGCTGATGAACCCGCCCTATTCACACGGGATCGAGCGGGGCCACGATGGGCGCACCGGGGCGAGGCATCTGCGATCGGCCTGGAACCGGCTTGCGCCCGGCGGGCGGCTTGTCGCGATCATGCCTGAATGGTTCGACTGTGCGCGGTTTCTGGCAGGGATGAAGGGGCCAGTTTCGTTGCGGCTCAATGTTGCGGTCGAACGTGCGTTCGTCAAGAATGGCACCGGGATCACCACGCGGTTGCTGGTTCTCGACAAGTTTCAAGGCCCCAACGAGCCTGTCGCTATCCGCACGAACGTGTTCCGCCAGCTGGCCGAACTTGTCGATGCTTTACCGGCTCGCGCCAGCCTCAGGGTCGCTCCCCAAAAGTCGAACCTTCCAGCTCGTGCTCCGTTCCTTCCGGTTACTGCGCCGCGCAGGCCGCTGCCGACGCCAGCAAGGATTACGCCGGCAGCCTCCGCCATCGGTTCGCTGACCTACGTGTCTCTTGAAATCCCTGCACCGCTTGCCCCTCAGGTCGGCCACTATCTGCCCTATCGCCCGAGCAGGATCGTCATTGATGGCGCGTCAGGGCATCCGACGCCGCTCGTCGAATCCGTCGCCATGGGGTCGATTTCGGCACCCAAGCCCGACGCGGTGCCGCAGCTGCCTGACGGGCTTATCGCCAAGGGACTGCTGTCGGCCGCCCAAGCAGAGACCCTGATCTATGCTGCAAGCGCTCATGCGCGCGATCTTCCCGGCCGGTTCGAGCCCGAGGACAAAGGCTGTTTGCTCAAGGCCTCGGCGGAAGGTCAGGTCTACCGACAGGGCTACTTCCTTGGGGACGGCACCGGCGCTGGTAAAGGTCGCCAGGTCGCGAGCGTCATTCTCGATCGCTGGGTGCGCGGTGAGCGCCGCCATATCTGGATTTCGAAGAACGAGGCGCTACTGGAAGATGCCCGGCGCGACTGGGCCGCGCTTGGCGGTCTCCCGATCGACATCCAGCCGTTGGCGTCCTGGAAGCTGGGCACCCCGATTGCGATGCACGACGGGATTCTCTTCGTCACTTGTCCAACCCTACGTTCGGGCCGGAGCGACGCAACGCGGCTGGATCAGATCCTCGCCTGGGCCGGTGAAGATTTCGACGGCGTTATCGTGTTCGACGAAGCGCATGCCATGGCAAATGCCGCTGGCGGCGAAGGATCGCGGGGTAAGGTCAAGGGCTCGGAGCAGGGTATCGCCGGGGTGCGCCTACAGAACCTCCTGCCTCGCGCACGCGTGCTCTACGCCTCGGCCACCGGCGCATCCGACGTCAACAACCTGGCCTATGCCACGCGCCTTGGGCTCTGGGGTCCGGAGACCGCGTTTGCCAATCGTGAGGCCTTCGTTGCCGATATTCGCGATGGCGGAATTGCAGCCATGGAACTGGTCGCGCGCGATCTCAAATCGCTCGGCCTCTACACGGCCCGGGCCCTTTCGTTCGCCGGTGTCGAGTATGAAATCCTCGAGCATTGCCTGACCGAGGATCAGATCGCGGTCTACGATGCCTATGCCGAGGCCTGGGCCATCATCCACGCTAACCTGCGCGAAGCGCTGGAGGCCACGCGCATCGTCGACGGCGAAACCGGCGGGACGCTCAACTCGGGTGCCAAGTCCGCAGCGCTGTCGATCTTCGAGGGGACCAAGCAGCGCTTCTTCGCGCAGCTGCTTCTGTCGATGAAGCTCCCCAGCTTGCTGCCCGCGATCGATACGGCGATCGCCGATGGGCATGCCGTTGTCGTGCAACTCGTCTCGACGGCAGAGGCCATGCTCGACCGGCGACTGGCCGACCTGTCTGACGAGGAACGCGAAGCTCTCGAGATCGACCTCTCCCCGCGGGAATACGTGATCGACTATCTCGCCAAGAGCTTCCCCGTTCGCCTGATGGCCGTGTTTACCGACGAAAATGGCAATCCTCGCTCCGAGCCGATGAGCGACGAACTCGGCGCGCCCGTGCTGTGCCGATCAGCACTCGCTGCGCGCGACCGGATGATCGAGCAGCTCTGCGCCTTGCCGCCGATCGCCACTGCGCTTGATGCCATCATCGAACGCTTCGGCGTCGACCAGGTTGCGGAAGTGACCGGCCGGACGCGCCGGCTCATCGTCGACCGCAGTGGTTGCCAGAAACTCCAATCCCGGTCGCCCCGCGCCAATGTCGCCGAGACCCAGGCCTTCATGGACGGCGCCAAGCGCATCCTGGTTTTCTCCGATGCCGGGGGAACCGGGCGCAGCTACCATGCCGATCTCGCAGCCAAGAACCAGGCCCGCCGCGTTCACTTGCTGCTCGAGCCGGGCTGGCGGGCTGACGCCGCAATCCAGGGGCTCGGGCGGACCAATCGCACCAATCAGGCATCGGCTCCGTTGTTCCGGCCCGTGACCACCGATGTGCGCGGCGAGCGGCGGTTTATTTCGACCATCGCCCGCCGCCTCGACAGCTTGGGCGCTCTGACGCGCGGGCAGCGCCAGACCGGTGGCCAGAACCTCTTCGATCCGGCCGACAATCTCGAAAGCATCTACGCCAAGGAGGCTCTCCACCGCTGGTTCGGCCTCTTGTTCACAGGCAAGCTCGAAGCCGTCAGCCTCGGGCGCTTTCAGGAACTGACGGGGCTGCGGATCGAAGCGCCTGATGGTTCGATGGTCGATGACCTGCCGTCGATCCAACGCTGGCTCAACCGCATCCTGGCGCTTCCCATTGCCCTGCAGAACGCGATCTTCGATGAGTTCATGGGACTGGTCGAAGCGCGCATCGATGCCGCCCGGCAGGCCGGCACACTCGATCTCGGCCTGGAGACCATCGCGGTTGAGGACTTCACGGTCCTGTCCGACACGCTGCTGCGCACCGATCCGGCATCGGGCGCGACTACCCATCTGCTGGAGCTGGAAATCGCCAGAGCCTTGAAGCCGCTTACGTTGAAGCGGCTCGAGGAGATCCACGGTCTCACCGGGCAGCGGCAGCGACCGGTTCGGAACGCCCGCTCTGGTCGGGTCGCCCTGCTGGTCCCCGCTCGCAGTATTCTTGCCGATGACGGCACGCGCGTGACTCGCTTCGAATTGCTGCGTCCGCTCAAGCGCAGCCACATCACCGAAGATCAGCTGGCGGAGAGCAGCTGGGACGATGTTTCCCTCGACGATTTTCAAAATTCCTGGGTGACCGAGGTCGAAGAAGCCCGTTCCAGCCACAAGCGGGAGCGCCTCTATCTCGCGACGGGCCTCCTGCTGCCGGTCTGGGACAAGCTCCCTTCGGATTTCGTGAGGGTGAGCCGCATCTCGGCAGCTGATGGCCGTTCGCTCCTCGGCCGCGAGGTTCCCGCCCATTGTGTGCCCGCACTGTGCCGAGCGCTGGGTCTGGAACGCGAGCAAACTCTTTCCGCCGATGAAATCGTGCAGACCGTTCTTGCTACTGGCCGGGCTATGGAATTTGCGGGACGCGAGCAGCTCATGGTCAAACGCAGCTTGGTCAATGGCTCACAGCGAATTGAGCTCACCGGTTGGAGCGTAGCCCGCCTCGACTGGTACAAGGCCCAAGGCTGCTTCACCGAGGTCATCCGCTACCAGACCCGGCTCTTCGTGCCGATCGAAGGCGCCGCAAGCGTGATTGCCAGACTGGCATCATCGGTATAGATCCTTGCCAAATGGCATTATCTGGAATATATGATGCCATATGGAGAACTGCCATGTTGGCTCTGCAACCCGTTGATACTGCCGTTACCGCCTTCCGGCCCGATCCGATTACGCAGGACGAGGCAGCTGCCATGTTCCGGGCAGTCCTCAATCTGTTCGGCAAATGGGAACTGACCGACGAGCAGGCGGCAACGCTGCTCGACATGCCGGTGCGCTCCTATCGCCGATGGAAGGCGGAAGGCCCCGGGCGCGTTTCGCGCGATGGGCGTGCGCGTCTGTCCAACCTCATGGGCATCCATAAGGCGCTCCGGATCATCTTCACGGAGGCTGCCCGCGGGTATGCCTGGATTAGGGCGGCCAATGATGCGTTCGGGGGCTCCAGCGCCCTCGATATGATGCTCGGAGGTGAACTCACTGACATCATGCGGGTGCGTCGCTACCTCGACGCTGAGCGCGGCGGCTGGTGAGCGAAGCAGCAGAAATCCCCGTTTCTAGAGTTGAGTGGAAGGGCGCTGTCAGGATCATCCGCAGCGCCTTTCCGCCGATCGACCTGTTCGAGGACATCGCCGATCCCGCGGACTGGCCGCTGCTGATTTCGGCCGAGCAGAAGACCAATCCTCGCATCATGGCGACGATTGGTAATATCGACCTCGTTCCGGTTGATCGACGCGTTGGCGGCAACGGCGCCTCCTATCTCATGGCGCCATTCACCCACATCAGCACCGACCGGCCAAGCCGCTTTACCGATGGCAGTTACGGTGTTCTCTACGTCGGGGATCGGTTCGAAACTGCGCTGTTCGAGACAATCCACCATCATGCCCGTTTCATGGCGCGAACCCGGGAAGCGCCGGGATGGACCTCGCAGTTCCGCGAAATCATCATGTCGGTCGATGCAGATCTGCATGATCTCCGAGCTCTGGCGGGTGAGCTGGTTCCGGAGCTCGATCCCGATAGCTATGCCGCATCTCAATCGCTAGCGCACCAACTAAGGGGCGCGGGATCGGACGGGATCGCCTTCCCAAGCGTCCGGCATCCGGGTGGAGAATGCGTTGCGCTCTTATACCCGGACTGCGCGTCAAATCCCCTGCAGGGGCGACACCTCGACTATCACTGGGACGGCGCGCGCGTTGATCTTGTGCGTGATGCCGGATCAGGAGCCGTTTTCCGAGTTGTCGATTTGCCCAGCATTGGCTGAGTGGCGATTGAATGATGAACCTTGGCGGCTCTCGACCAAAGGCGGCCGTTCAGATCAGCTAGGGCGAACCACTGCTCCTAACATTAGCTGCCTATGGAACGTTCCGACACGGACCGACAGTTATGCGCACTTATTCCGTTGCAAAGACAGCTGGGGCATCGTTGCGGCGGAAACTACGATGAAGACGAGTGATTACCTTTGCTGATCAGGCCAGCGCTTGCGTGGTCATCGGGAAGATCTTGGCCCTCTTGCGGAGGTTCAAGCCGCCTCGGCCTGCTGACTACCAAGATAGTCCTGCGGCGCTGCGCAGAAATCAGCATTGCTTGAGAGTGCGCGAAGCAATGCGACGCGCCAGTCATTCCGGCCGAACCGCGCGGCCAGATCGCCGGCGCACTTCACGAGATATTGACTGAAGAGTGCGGCTTCGAGCTCCCTAAACATGAGCATCGCGGTGCGCTGTTCGGAGAGAAATATGTTGATCTGACCGCGATAGCGCGCGTTGAGCTTCAGGCGGTCAAGCTGGAATTGAAGCTTTGCCGCCAGTCCGGCATCCAACTGCGTCGCGTCGATTTCGAAGCAAACCTCCAATGCGCCCGCCACGAAAGCTACGTCGGCTTTCAGGAAGTCGGCGTCCGGCAAGGCCTGAAAATAGGCGTGGATTAGTCCGGGGCCTTCGGCGGGGCCAAGGCCAGGCACGACGGTGCGCTTGGCATTGTTGCATGGGCTGCAGCTAGGCACGAGATTGCGCGGATAGATTGCGAGATCGCCGTAGACGCTGCGCGGAAGATAGTGATCGAGATCGCGCGGTTCCCCAAAGCCGCAATAGGGACACTGGTCGGTGGAAGCCAAAAGTCGCTCGCGCAGCCTTGCTAGCCGCCCTCCGATCTGGACCTGATCGTAGGCGGCCTGAAGGTATGGTCGCGCAGCATTCAGATCCGCGGGTGTCAGGGCCGCGTCCGGCTGGCCGAGCAACGCATCATAGAGCTCGTATACCGCGAGGATCGCCGCCCGCTCGACCGCAGAGAGGGGGTACACGGCATTGCCGTTCGCCAGCGTCAACGCGCTCGTCAGGGATTGGTCGAGATCACCCAAATCCTGGGGTGGCATAACCCACATATCAGCCCTTCCGCTCGGCTATGCGCGTCATCACGAATGCACGTGCCTGGAGACTCAGCCCGCGATCGAACAGTCTTTCGATCGTCTCTAGCGATAGGTTTGCATCAACCAGTCTCGATAAGGCGTGATGAAAGTCGGTCGCGTCTGCGGTCAGTCCGAAAACCTCGTTCGTAATCTCGCCGATGCTCTCGCCATAGGTTTCGATCCGCGAGGGAAAGATGCGGGTCTCGGCGCCGGAACGTCGGATTACTGAGATATGCCGTGCCAGCGTCTCCTGCACCACCACAGGCGAATGCGTGGCGATGACGGCAAACGCGTCATTGTGCCGCAGGATCAGCCGAACAGCGTGCATCAATGCCGCGAGCAGTGGGGGGTGAAGGTGGCTTTCCGGTTCATCGATCAGGACGATGGACTTAGGCTCGGTATGAGCCACGAGCGACGCGACGGCGTGCATCACGATCTTATGGCCTGTGCTCCATACCTTGAACCACGCTATGGCATGTTCGAGAACTGACGCAGCCGGGTCGGCGCCAAGGTCGAATAGCGATGTGTCCGATGCCAGGAGGCGGCAGACCTTCCCGAAGAGTTCCTGTTTCCCGCTATCTTTGATGCGGGTGACAATTCCCCCGAATTCATTCGCCAGCTTCTCGCTTGACTTGAGGATGATCATTTCCTGGCGATCGAGGTCGCGTTGCTCGATTGGTCCACCATCGACGTCACCAACACCCTCGGCCCGCCGCACCTCCGCCGGAATGTCGCGAAGGCCGCAATAGTGGTAGCGGCCAGTGCCACGCTCGAGATCCTCAACGATCTGGAGGCGCTCGCGGTGATCCACGCCCGGAATCTGGAATTCGTCGAAGGCGCTGTAGGCAATATTGATGATGCGGGTGAAGCCGATGCCAGGCGGGGCAATCGATCCTAACGTCGTCAGCTCCTCTCTCGCTCGCTCACGCTGGGATGCGTGCAGGACACGAGCCAGCCGAAACAGCAGTGTGCTCTTGCCGGAACCGTTGCGGCCAATGAGAACCGCAATTCGGTCTGGCAGGACATTGTCAGGCGCACCCCAGAAGGCCGCATCGTTTGGCGCCTTGAAATCTAACTGGAACGGATCGACCCAACCCTTCACATGGAACGACGCTTCAAGGCCGAGGCGCGCTACGCGATCATAGTCCCGCTGCAACAAGACACCGGCATCGCGCTGGAACGTCTTCCATTCGATATAGCGCAGGACAGAGGTGCCCCAACCTTTCTCACCGAAGAATGTCTCCGCATGGTCGGGAAAGGCCAGCGCGTCGCGCAAAAACGTCAGAATCTCTGACCTGAGTCCTTCAGGCAATCCAGCCAAGCGCTCGTAATAGTCGAGATCCTGCCCAAGAGAGACGAAGTCCTCACTGAGCGCAGCGAGCGGCCCGACCTCTAGCTGCAGACCATCTTTTTCCGTCTGACCACGCTTCAGAATTTTTAGCGTGCCGATCAGGCCGCTGAACTCCGGTATCGTAACAAAGAGGTGGTACTGCGTCATAAAGTTGAAGTCGTTCCAGCGATCCTGCTGCAGAGCTACGCCGCGAAACGAGGGCGGCGCGTCTTTGCTAGGGGGAAAGACTGAGAAATTCGTCATGACCGCGGCATCCTAGGGAACATCTATCTTTGAGCAAAGCGGTCTTCTGACGTTGTGTGTCAGCACCGGTTGGCCGTGCAGGCGAATTTCGGCCTGAGCGCTTCAGGCATAGCATTCGAGGCACGACGCACAGAACTGAGCGGATAAAGAAGGTCAGATGCGCCGGATTGCTCACCGACAGCCGACGGTCGGCAATCGCCCCAAAATGCGTCGCTCGGCGAACGAGCCTTGAACAGCAACTTACGCCAGAACCAGCCCTTCGCCTGCGCGAAACCGTCTGGCAGCAACGTGCCCTCATTACAGTCCTTAGGTGCTTCCGTTTCCAATCCTGAAAGCGGTCATTCGTTCGTGCCACATTCGCGCCTCATTGACGGGCGCAAGTTTGGCAGCAGATCGCGCCAAGTCTGCGGCGGCACCGGATAGCGATAGGCGCGGCATGCCATCAGCACGAGCGGCCAATGGCCGAGTCTAACGGCGGAAAGTTGATTGTAGTGCGTGTTGGTAGTCGCTTCGGTGATGACGAAATCGAGCGCATCTTGCGTGCCTTTTGTAACCGGTATGCCGGTCAACGCGGCGCCGTGATTATCACGGCCTAAATAGAGATTGTCCTCGCTGTCCTCGTCAGGGAGCCAGGTCTGGAAGGTGCAGTGGCCCAGCTGCTCCGCCTTGAATGCGGCTAGTTCGTCGTAGATGCTTTGCCGCCCGCGCGCCGCAGCGAAAATCGCAAGCAGCGGATAGAGGATGCTGCCCTCTGTCGCGCCCCTGCGATACTCATCGCTCTGCTCGGACGGATGGTCGACCAGGTCCCAATAGGAATGGCTAGTGGTCGGATAGCGGTCCTGTACGGTGAATGCGAACATTGTGCGCTTCGCCAGTTCTTCGACCCAGTTATCAATCGCACCCTGCGCACCAGGACGGCAGGCAAGCAGCGTGAAGGCAAGCGCGATGTCAATTCCCTGCCAGTCTCCGATCGGCGACAGCAGCGCGCGGTTGTTACCTACGATCGCCATCAACTTCTGGCACAGCCGATCGATGCGGTTAACAGTAGCCTCGGTCGTAACAGACAGTTCGGCGGGAAGGGTTTGGAGATATGCGCTGCTCAACACCACTGGGCCAGTCGTCGGACTAAGCTGCCATACCAGCCACAGCCCACGCAGCGCCAGCCGGCCGATGAGATCGAACAGCTTGAGGTTCACATCGATAGCGGCGTGCGAGCCTACTGCACTCGACACCGCATGGCGGGTGTCGGCATGGGGCAACACTTTGCCTTCGAAAAGCGTGTCCCAGATAGTGAATTGCAGCTCGACAAGCTCGTTGATGACGAGGCCTGCCGCGTCGGCTCCTCTACCGCCGCGCTGGATATCGGCCTTCAGCAAATGCCAAATCTCGAGCAGCGCGCGTTCGCTTGCCCGATAGGGCGCTTCGATATTGTCGGCTTCGCGCGCCCAGACGAACATGATCCACAGGCAGATGTTGATCAGCCGTGCCTGGCTTAGCCTCTGCGCAGGGGTTGTCCCAGGCGTATCCGCGAGTGCGCGGAGCAGACGCTGGAAATGATCGAGCGCGATATCCGGCTCCTCGACCATCGCCACGCTCTTGCGGAAATGGCTGCGCAAGGGCGCGGGGAGCAGGTCTTCGCGCAAAATGCCGTCGAAAATGACCTCCGCCAGCCGGTCGCCGTTCCACTCCTCGAAGCTGATCTTCTCGGTAGTGTAGCGGTTCATGTAGCCGGTCACTTCGGCGCGAACCTGCTCGTCGATCGCCCCGCCAAAGGTCAGGCAGATCGCGATCGGCAATGACGCATATTCGGGCGGGATGCGGCTGGTGATGTAATGGTCGAGGATTTCATCGAGTGAGGGGCGCAAGCTCTGCGGGCTTCCTGTATTCCAGTCGTTGCGGTCGAGATCACCCGATTTGACCGAAAAGAGATGCACCCGCTGGACATTGTCCCGGCCCATCCCAACCGCAGCGATATCGACGCCATATTGCCGCGTGCCACGTCCCGGCCGCGAATAGACAGTGAAACCAAGCTCGGTCAGCAGGTCGGGCAGCACCGCGTCGAGCTCACCGCGCTCCTTCAGCGACGCGAGATATTCGCGGATGACGAGCTTCATGGCACGGCCTTGCGCATGGCGCGGAAGACCCTCAATGTGTAATCGAGGTCGAACGGCTCAAGAATATCAAGACGTGGCGACTCGATGCTGTGGCTGAACGTTTGCAGCTTCATCTCGTTGCGCTGCGTTCTTCCGTCAGGGCCCTTGAAATAGCTGATCGAGCGGTTGCCGTAGAGCAGTACTGAACGGCTGACGATTGATAGGAACACCGACTTCTTTTCGGCCGCATTGTGCGCCTCCTGCATCGAGCGATGGTGGCGGTGCTGCTCGATCAGCCGCTCGCGTTCCGACGGACGCAGCTCCTTAATCCGGCCCGCTTTGCGAAGACCTTCGATATAGGCCTCTAGCCGCGTCAGCAGGTTGGCGATCGCCGCCTGTTCCGGTTCGGCCGCGGTCTTGGCCCGTTCGGTCAGACACTCGGCGAGCTCGCCGGAATAGTTGATCAGCAGCGGGTCGAATAGAATATCCAAAATCGCGTGTGTCGCCACCTCGCTCGCCCCTTTGAGGAGCCCGAGCAGCAGCGATGCGGCCGTGATTGAGTGGATGAACAGCCAGCCGACGGCGCGGTGCGCGAGTAGGATGCGGTCGGCATCGTCGAGCGCAAGCGCTGTATCACCGATGTCGACGATGAGCGGGGCGCCGCCATGATGGTCGCCTGCCAGCGCCAACGTGGCCGCACCGAGATTGCGCTCAGCTGACAGCAGCCAGCCCATCACCACTTGCGCCAGCTGGCCGGGGGGAAGCTGGCGCAGCGCAAAGGATGTGCCGTCCAGGGTCTCCATTGAAGTCAGCGCATCATGTGCGGCGATCAGCGGCGAAACAAGGGCAAGTGCCTCGTCGAGCCGCTTGTGGTTGATGAGCTTACTGGCGGCGGCATCGATGTTGGTAAGCGTGCCTTGGCTGGCCATCTGCACTTTGTGCATGATCGCGGTCAGACTCTCGACGATCTCCGGTCCCAGTTCCTCGCCATGGAACATCAGCTCGAGCGAAAGTTGGTGGATCGCCTGGTCGCCGACCTGCGCAATACTGGCATTGATTAGCGAGGCGGCCTGCGGCGCTATTTCTGGATGGGCCCGGGTGATCTCACAGATCGCGGTCAGGATGTGGCCGAGACTATTGTCGTCGGCGGTTGGTGCCGCAGCAGTCAGCGCGGCCACGGCGGTGTCGCGGGCTTCGGACGTGGCAAGCGCGAATGTACCGATTGCCTTGCCGGCGGCCGAGCGCGACGGCGCGTGCGGCCCCTCCAGATACGCGAGCGAGCGCGTCAGGGCGTCAGTCGGATCGCTCTTTGCAAGGGCCTGCAGCCCAATAAAGACATAGGCGCTGTCCTCGGGGGCGGCCGGGTCGACGGCGGCGAGCATCGCTTTCGCACGATCGCCCTGTTCTGCCCAGGTTCGGAACGCGCCATTTGGCATACCTGACGCTCCATCGTCGCCAGCGCGGGCGGTCAGTGCTTTCACCGCCGCCAACATCGTCGGCACCTCGGCTTCGAGACTGGGGATCAGGTCGGAATAGATGTGCATTACGGTGAAAAATTGATGCTGGTCGATCGGTGAACTGGCAATGTTTTTCGCGGGTTCGAGCACATCGATCGTGCCGTTATTGTGCAGTTCGGTTAGCGTCGCTCGAAACGCATCGCCGAGCTCGTCACGGCGGTGACGTCGCAGTCGCTCCACGAACAGCACGGGTAGCGTGCCCGTCTGGGCGTGCGCGACAATATCGTCCCGGTCGCTCAATCCGCCTCCAAGTTACCGGCGCAGTAGTGCTGACGCGCGCCAGTCCGCACCTTAGCAGAGATTACCGCTTGAATCTTAGCAGATTGCTTAGTTAACGATAGCTTGATCAGAGGTTTGCCCGAAAGCGTCCAGCCCCGCTACCGGCCCAGTTGCGGCCGAAGTGCAATTTCATCGAGGCAAATGCTGATCGTCGGCTATCGTCGGAACCTGCCGCTTGACCCGTCGCCGGGGAATGACCGGTGGGTCCCAAGAGCTCCCGGCTGCTGTCAACCGAGACTAAGTCATTCATCGCTTGGCGTGCAAGCGGCTCCTCATGATGAAAGCTGCCGCTTCCTCTTTGGCGAGTTACCAGTCAGCTTCGCCGTGTGCCTGATAGTTCTTGAAGGATAAACATTGCGTTGCGCGCCCGGTGGACGGCCCTCGGTTCTGTTGGTACGATGTGTCTGGGGGAGCAAATGTCCGACGACGCCGGGTTGTTTTTCGATAACCGATTCTTGGAACGCCATGCCGGGTCGATCATTCAAGATCCCGCCATCGCGATCGTCGAACTCGTCGCTAACGCATGGGACGCTTGGGCCACCCGGGTCGATATTGTTTGGCCCGAAGCTGGCAACGACCGCTTTTTCGAGATTGAAGACAACGGGAAGGGTATGTCGGAGGCTCAGTTCCGCTTGCGATGGCGGACGCTCGACTATGACCGTGTTCGCACACAGGGCAAGCAATCGCTGCCACCTCCCGAATTGGGCGAGCTCCAGCCACGCGAACCATATGGTCGCAACGGCAAGGGCCGTCATGCAGCGTTCCGGTTCGGCGAGGCATACAGGGTGCGCACGTGGCGCGACGGCATCGAAGTAACCTTCGAGGTTCGACGCAGTGCTACCCAGCCGTTTCTAATCGAGCGCATCTCTGTGCGGGAGGAAGTACCAGGCCACGGCACGGTTATCTCGTCGATCAACCCCACGCCGATGGGAATGAGCGCGGAGGCTGCTCGCGAAGTGATCGGAACGCGCTTCCTCGCAGATCCCAATTTCAATGTCACAATCAATGGCACGCGGATTACCTTCGATGACGTGCCCGAGCATCAGCTCAGTACGATTGATATCGACGTCCACGGCCACGGCGTCGCCCATCTCGTCATCATCGACACCCAAAAGGCCGATCGAACGACGCGGCATCACGGTATAGCGTGGCGGGTCAACAATCGCCTTGTTGGCAAGCCCGGCTGGACTGGGTTCGATCAAGAGCGACTGCTCGACGGTCGCAGCAGCGAAGCAAAACGCTTCATCTTCATCGCCCGGGCCGACTTCCTCGGAGACGATGTGCTGCCCGACTGGTCGGGCTTCTGGCCAAACAATGCTGGCTGGCGAGCGACACAAGCTGCGGTCCATACCAAAATCCGGGAGTATCTAAACGATGTGAATGCCGACCGGCGGCGCGACGCCAAGGAAACCGTCCGTGAAAATCTCGGCGCGAAGGTTTCGAAACTCCCCCCGGTCAGCCGCGATCGGTGGAATGAGTTCGTTGACCAAGTGGTCGATACCTGCCCAGGCATGAACCTTGAAACAATCGAGCAGGTTGCCGGCGTGCTCGCCAACCTCGAGCTCTCGACCTCCAAGTATGCACTGATTGCTAAGCTCCATGACATGAAGCCGGGCGACCTTGACGAGCTCTATGCAATCCTCGCCGACTGGACCGTGCGCACCGCTAAGCTCGCTCTCGATGAAATACAGACTCGGCTGAAGCTCATCGCTGAACTGGATGCAAAGCTCCAAGACGAAACGATGGACGAGGTTGCAGATTTGCAGCCGCTGTTCGAGCGCAGCTTGTGGGTGTTCGGGCCAGAGTTCGAAAGCCTCGAGTTCACCAGTAATCGCGGCATGACCACGGTCATCAACAAGATCTTCGGCAAGAAGCAGAAGGGATCGCTGCAGCGCCCAGATTTCGTCATGCTACCGGATGGCAGTGTCGGCTTCTACAGCCGCGACTCTCACGATCTCGGCGGCGAGGTCGACGGCATCGCGCGGTTGGTGATCACAGAGATCAAAAAGCCGGGTGTGGTCATAGGCGGCAAAGAAAAGAGTCAGCCATGGCGCTATGTGGAGGAGTTGCTCGATAAAGGACTCTTGACCGACGCCGCTACCGTCACGTGCTATGTTCTTGGCTCGCAGATCAAGAGCACTGAGGCAGGCATCGACACAAAATACGACGGACGCGTCACGATCATCCCGATGACCTATGCGACCTTCGTCAAACGCGCCGAGAAGCGGATGCTAGGCTTGCGCGAGAAACTGAAAGATGCGCCCTTCCTCCAGAGCCAAGGCATCGATCCTGATGCCTACCTGACGCCTCAACATCCGCGCCAAAGGGGCCTCTCGTTCGACGATCCCGTGTCGGCGGTACGCTGAAAGCGCGTCGGGGCACCGTCAGTCCGCCGCTAAACGCACGCAGATCACTGCCAACGAGCACCCCCCCGGTAACAGCAAATTTCGAGGCAGCCTGACGTTCATTAATTCATTCCGTAACGGCTGTTTTGTCCTAACAATCGTCATCCCTCGTTGCCGACCGGGCTGTGAAACTCGCAGCAATCAACCAAGAGGGGAGGGGGGCTTGCCCTGATTGAGCCATTTGGGCGTCGATAGTCGGCGTGCCGGGCTCACAATCAGGAGTGTGTCCCATGATCAAGTCGATCCCGCTGAACAAGCTCGTTCAGTCGCCCCGCAATGTACGCCGTCACAGCGATCCGGCAGCAGATGCTGAGCTGAAGGCTAGCATTGCCGCCCGCGGCCTGCTGCAGAACCTCATCGTCCGGCCCACTGCGAAGGGCAAGTTCGAGGTCGAAGCCGGGGAGCGTCGCCGGCGCGCAATGCTCGCGCTGGCCGAAGAGAAGCTGCTCGCCCGCGATTATGAAGTCACGTGCCTCGTGCTCGAGGACAGCGCTGAAGCGGCCGTCGAGACCAGCCTCGCGCAGAACTTCCACCGCCTCGCCATGAACCCCGCTGACGAAGCCCAGGCCTTCGCCGCGCTTGTGTCTGGGGGTGCGACTGTCGAAGAGGTTGCCCGCCGCTTCGGCCTGACTGTCCGTTTCGTCGAGGGACGTCTGCGTCTTGCGACGCTTGCGCCCGTCGTGTTCGAGGCGCTCGCGTCCGGGGAGATCACCCTCGATATTGCCAAAGCCTTCGGCGCCACCTCGGATCAGGACATCCAAACCCGCGTGTTCGAGCAGGTGTCATCGGGCTATTATGCGCCCAACCCTGATAGTGTCCGGCGTATGGTCCTGTCCGGGACAGTACGGGGCAGCGATCCGCGCGCGCGTCTCGTTGGTAGCGACGCCTACATTGCCGCGGGCGGCCGGATCGAGCGTGAGCTGTTCGACAACGACGACAGCGAATCCTGGGTCGATGTCGCACTGCTCGAGAGCCTCGCGGCGGCAAAGATGGAAGAGCAGGCCAAAGCCCTCGCCGCCGAGCAGGGTCTCGCCTGGGTCAAGCCGACGCTCGATCCCTATGCCAGCCACGATCTGGTCGAAGGGCTAGTCCGGCTTCCGGCCGAACCGGCGCCGATGACCGAAGCCGAATTGACGCGGCTCGACGAACTCGATGCCTCTTATGATGAACATGCGGCGATCCTCGAAGACGAGGACAGCGCCGAGGAGGCTGTGGCAGCCGCCGTAGCGGCGATCGAGGCGATCGAACGCGAGTGTCAGGACATTCGCGCTCGCCCTCCCGTCATCGCGCCCGAGCTCAGGGCCGAGGCAGGGATGATCCTGGTGCTCTCGCGCGATGGTACGCCGGTTCTCCAGCCGGTGTTTTACGGCGAGCGTCAGGCTGAACCTTCCGAAGGCGACAACGGGATCGAAGTAGTTGCAGGCGAAGATGGTTCGGAAAGGCGCCGGACCACCTTGTCGAAACGTCTGGTCGACGAACTCGCGATGCAGCGCCGCGATGTTCTGGCACTTCACATTGCATCCGATCCCGGGCTGGCGCTCGACATCATGGTCTTCACTCTGGCCGATTCCGATACCCACGACTGGCGGGCACGCCCTTCGACCACGCTACGCGCGCCTGTTCCGACAGGCCCGATCATCGGCTTCGAAGCCAAGGATGCTCCGGCGAGCAGCGGGCTGGCCGAGTTCCGCTCCAGTCTTGACGAAAGCTGGCGCGCTGGTGACGATGCGATCTCCCGCTTCGATCTGTTTCGGGCGCTGCCCGATGAAAGCCGAGCCGCATGGCTTGGCTTTGTCGTTGCCCGGTCGCTCGAGGCAAGCCTCAACATGTCCGGTGAGCGCCAGCTTCCGTTCCAGGACCATCTCGGCAGCCTGATCGGCATCGACATGGCGCAGTGGTGGCGCCCGACAGCAGCCAACTACTTCGACCGGGTATCGAAGCAGGTGATCCTCGACGCGCTGACCGATGTTGGCGGTCTCGAACTCTCTTCGCGCTTCGCCTCGGTCAAGAAGGGTGACCTCGCGATGAGCGCCGAGCGCGTCTTCGCCGGCACCTACATCACTGAGGTCGAAGTTCGTGAAAAGGCCCTGGCCTGGGTGCCTGAGGTCATGCGCTTCGGCTCCGCTGCGCCGGAGGCGGGCGAAGCCTACATCGACGCAAGCGACGCTGAGCTCGGTGTCGACGAGGAAACTCATACCCCCCGCGAGCTGGCCGCCTGACTTCCTCCTGACAGGCAAGGCCACTCGTACCTCGAGAAGCGGTCCTTCGGCTTACGCCGGAGGGCCGCTTCCTTCTTGGAAGCAGAGCAGAGGGGGCCCGTGAGCCTGTGGCACTGACCGGCGAACCTGTCGCCGACTGTCCAGATGCCTCAATCAGGAGAACCATCATGGCCTATCGCAAGGAGCAGGGCGGCGGCCTGTCGCCCGCCGCCCGTATCACCCAGGAAATCATCGCCCGTCTGGAAGCAGGCACGAAGCCGTGGATCAAGCCGTGGCGCGGTGTCCCGGTCTCCCGGCCCTTGCGGGCCTGCGGGATCCCGTACCGCGGGATGAACGTGTTCTGGCTCTGGATGGTCGCCGACATGTGCGGCTACGCCTCGCCATTCTGGATGACCTACAACCAGGCAAAATCGCTCGGAGCCCAGGTCCGCAAGGGCGAGAAGTCGACCATCGCAATCTTCTACAAGAGCTACACCAAGGAGGTGGAAGCCCCCGATACCGGCGAAAAGACCGACGAAGCCCGCCGGGTGCTGAAAGCCTATCCGGTCTTCAATGCTGATCAGGTGGAAGGTCTGCCCGAGCGCTTCCATCCAGCCGCGACGCTCGAACTGGTCGAGCCTGAAGGGCGGGAAGCCGAGCTCGACGCCTTCTTCGCCGCCATCCCGGTCAATCTGCGCCATCAGGGCTGCGAGGCCTATTACGAACCAAGTGCGGATCGCGTCACGATGCCGCCGGTCAGCCTGTTCAACGGGTTCGATCATTACTACGCCACGCTCGCCCACGAGCTGTCGCACTGGACAGGCCATGCCAGCCGTCTGGGACGTGATCTCAAGAACCGTTTCGGTACGGCTGCCTATGCCGCCGAGGAACTGGTCGCCGAACTCTCCAGCGCCATGCTGGGCGCCGAGCTGGGTCTGCCGGTCACACATCTCGACAGCCACGCGAGCTATATCGAACATTGGCTCAGGCTACTGAAAGACGATGACCGCGCGATCCTGACCGCTGCCGCCAAGGCCGAGGAAGCTTCGAGCCTGCTGCTGAAGCTCGGCGGGAAGATCATTCCCGAGCAATTTGGCGACGCGTCAGACGACGCTGCGCTTGCGGCCTGAGGGAGGATGTCATGGGCCGATCGGTCAGCTATCCCAGCGGCGCAATCGTCGCCTTCACGGTGCTCGAGGTCGAAAGCGACGATGACTGGGAATTCGAGTATGAATGGCTGCGTGACGATCTGTGCGAGCGGGCCGCCAAAGCCTTCCCGTCGCTGATCCCGTACGACGGCTGGCGCGGACGGGAGGACCGGATCCTAATGCGCAATGCCTATGCGGATTTCGGCGTGTCGTTCTATGGCGGGCTGGTTGCCGTCTGGATCGCCGAACGCGAAGACGGGGCCTATTGGGACGCCGATTGGCGCACGGCCCGGTCACCGCGGGCAAAGCGCTGGCTGTCCCAGATCGCATCCCGCTTCGATGCCATGTTTGGCGACTACGATTGCCTCGGGCACATGTCGAACGGCGAGGGGGTCTACACCAAGCGTGCAGCTTGAGATCCGCGAGTTGGTCATGCCCAGAGCGTTGGGTTGCCATCCCTGACTGAGCTTTGCCACCCGCTCATGGTCTGGCGCCATGCGAGAGAGGCCCTGGGCCAGCCGCCAGCCTTGCGCAACCCGGCTAGGCCGGGCCCGTGTTGGCCTTCGCCCTTCAGGCTCAAGGCCTGCCCGCGCCAGCCCGCCAAGCCGGGTTTCCCCTGACGGGTGCGCAATCCTGCCTGAAGCTGGCCCTGACGGGCTCTCGCTGGCGCAGCCATGAACGGATGCGCCGGCCTCACGCCAGTCAGGAGGATATTCCCATGCACACGTCATTTGCCGATCAACTCGCCGCGCTCGATCTGGCCGGCTTCTCCATCGGTCCTGCCCCCGTATCGACCAGCGATTTCCCGGTCCGCGAAGCTGTCGTCCAAACCCTCGAAGCGGTGTGGTCCGATCTTTTCGCCATGGTGTCCGGGACCGCTCTCGAAGCCGATGCCGAGGATCTTGGCTGGGCCTTCGTCAACATCTTCCACCGTTCTGCGACCCGCAAATCGACGGCCCTCGACCGGGCAACCGACGAGGTCCGCGCGCTGATTGCGACGGCCGACGGATCCGAGGTCCACACCCATGACCTTGAGACCCAGGTCGAGCGAGCTCAGTGCGCCGAAAGTGCGATGCTGGCGCTCGAAGAGATGCGCGAAGTCGCAGCAGCCCTGTACCTCAATGAGTTTGGTTCCTCCTGGAAGCCGGTCTCCAGTTCGCGCTTCAATCACAGCGCCATGATGACTTCTGCGCTCGTCGAAGGTCGCGATTTCCTGCGTGCTCGTGCCGAGGCCAAGCGCCGTGCAGCGGTGCCCGAAGGAACCCCGATCGTCTTCGCTGGCGGGCGCACCCGTCATGCCACCGAAGACGATGCACTGATCTTCGGCAACAACGTCTGGGCCACCCTCGACAAGGTCCGCGACCGTGTTCCCGACATGGTGCTCATCCATGGCGGCGACACCAAGGGCGTCGACCGCTTGGCATCGAGCTGGGCCGAACGTCGCGGTATCCCGCAGGTCACGTTCTCGCTCGACATGCGTCTCGGCGCCCGTGCCGGCTTCAAGCGCAACGAGCGGATGCTCTCGCTTGATCCGCGCTACGTCGTCGCCTTCCCGGGTAACGGCGTCCTTGAACGTCTGGTGATCGAAGCCAAGGCGCGGAGGATCACCATTGTCGATCGCCGCGGGCCGCTCGGCACGTCGCCGAAAGCGCCGCCCGGGTGAGCGGCTGCCCTGATTAGCCAATTGGGAAGGCCGCGCCGATTGCGATGTGTTGCGTTTATTTCGAATATTTCCCAGGTAGCATGTCGGCACGCCGGAGAGACCAGTGACATTGCCACGAAGCGCCTCGCCGTTGGGCAACAGACTACCATCGGCTGAAGACCGCCAGATCGCCAATCAGCTTCGTCAGATCTTGGCGGCGCACAAGGCGGGGGAAGCGCATCTGCAGGTGTTCGATCCGGCGACCAAGAGGCCGGTCGAATTCACCCTGACACCGGCGCTGTCCGACCTGTTCCTCGAGCTGCTGCGTTACATCGGCAGCGGCGACGCCGTTACCCTGCTCCCGATCCACGAGATGCTGACCACACAGCAGGCAGCAGATCTGCTGAATGTATCACGCCCATACCTCATCAAGCTGATCGAGAAGGGTGACATTGCCCATTCCATGGTGGGGCGGCACCGGCGTTTGATGGCCGAGGACCTCTTTGCCTTCAAATCGGCACGGGACAAGGCTCGTACCGAAGCCCTGAATGACCTCATCTCTGACAGCAAAGATCTGCACTGATCGACACCGTGTATGGTGCCACAGCCCATCACTGGGCGTTGCAGCTTTATCGTCGTCACTGTCACCGGATCCGTGTCCCAGGCGTCAACGCGTGGCATTTAAGCTGTCTGCGGCGTGATTGCTTCTGGCGGGGCAGCAGTGTCCCGGTGTCTGCCATCTTCAGGTAGACGCGTTCTGCCAGCTGCCGAATGAAGGCTGCACAGGGCGAGGGCAGGGGGGGCGCTCGAGTTGGCCAGAGGAAACGGCAGCTATGGGAGGCCTGTTCAAGGCATCCAGCTCCACCCGGCTTCGATGCAAACCTGTCCCTGAATCACCCCCCGTCGAGACGCGCAACCCCGATCAGGTCCGGCCGAGTTGCCGGTCACGTCATTCTGCGTGCCCGGCTGCCCGCACCACCCGAACCAGATCGGGGTTCCCCTCCGGTGCGCTTCGCCGCGGGGCGCTTCTGCTCGGGTTTTGCAGCCGGGATGGACCCGGAATGCTCGATCAGGAGAATACCCATGACCAATCTCGTTATCCTCGTTGGCCGCATCGCTCGCGACCCCGAAACCCGCACCACCCAAGGTGGAACCAGCATCACCTCGATCTCGGTTGTGACCGATCGTCCCGCCCGCAAGGAAGGCAAGACCTACAAGGACGAAAACGGCTACACCGCCAAGGACAGCGAATTCCACCGCGTGACCTGCTTCAACGGCCTCGGCGAAAACGTCGCCAAGTACTGCACCAAGGGCCAGATGGTCTCGGTCGAAGGGCGCATCCACTACACCCAGTGGGAAGACGAAAGCGGCACCAAGCGCTACGGCTGCGAGATCATCGCCGACAAGGTCGACTTCCTCACCAAGGGCCGCTCGGGCACCAACGAGGACGCCCCCGATATCGACGAGGACTGAGTGTCCTCACCTCCCGAAACGGCCCCGGTGGCACTTGCCATCGGGGCCTTTTCTTTTGTTGCCGTGCGATGCGGCGGCACGTGGCATCGAACCCCGTGCCGCTGCCCTGGTGACGCTTACGCGGGCGCAATCCGCTTCAGCGTTTCCTCGATGCCGAGCGTCATCGATGCACTCACGATCTGGCGAAGCTGCGCCGGATCGATGGTTTCTGCGCCGCAATCGATCAGCACTTTGCCGAGCTCGATCGCCACCTCTTGGCGAAGACGAACTTCCTCGCCGTCGAGCTGGGCACGCTGTTCACGCAGTTTCTTCAGCGCATCGCGTGCGCTGGTTTTGGACCTGGCCATATGGGGTTCCTTTTTGCTGGCCGTTGGTCCCCTCCGCCGCTGAGAATTGCACTGCTCGGGCAAGTAGGGAAGTGGTTTGTGGGGCGACCGACGCTTTCCCACACGACTGTTGGTGGGGGGCTCTCTCGCAGATAGGCCAAGTGTGATGCGGGCTTTGGGGCTGCGTCAAGGACGACGGGGCCCCACCATTTTTGCCGTGCGAGCACGACAAAAATCGTTGCCCCCATCGCCGCTTCGCGGCCGCTCACGCGGTCCCTGACCCAGCCCGTCACCCACATCCTCACAGCTCCTGATGCGACGCATCGAACATCAGGAGGAAAGATCATGTACGTTTCACACAGCACGGCCGATGACGGGTACCACGCAGACCAGGCAGCCTTCGTTGCCGCTCTCGATCAGGCCCATGCCCGGTCCTATCACAGCTACTTCACGCAGTACGTCCTGACCGATGGCGAGGCCGGGTACATCGCGGTCGATGAAGGCGATTACGATGCCTTGCCCAAGGCCTTGCTGGACCGTGTGATCGATACGGTGCCCGGCCGCCTCAGCGATGAATTCTGACCCGGAGGATCAAGGGGGGAAGTCCGCAAGGGCTTCCTCCCTTTGTTTTTTGCTCGGGTCCCGCAGCTTCGCGTTCGGGTAGATACGGCCGCCGATCGAGGCTCAGCCGGCGAGTTCCGACCTGTCGATTTCCTTGAGGCGTTCGGGCATCTCAAGCATCTTGATCGCTGCTGCCGAGATCGCCTCCGCAATCGTCGGATATGTCTCAGCCGAGCTTATCGAGACGCCGTAGGAATAGGTAATCGTCCCCTGAAAGCCGTTGCCTTTCGGTGTTGCGCTCAAGCTGATCTGCGCCATTGCCTGCCTCCCTTTCCGCTCGTTCGACTGCGTCAACATACGCTTCGGGCGCCATCCTGGATACGTGAATTGCAGGGCCGGCAATGCGCGGCGAATCCGGCAGGAAGGACATGGCAAACCGCATCATCCGTTACAGGTTCAAGGCCTGGTTTCTCATCGGGCAGTAGGGGAACAGGAAGCACACCCTACGCGACGGGTCGCAGCATCTATTGGCGCAAATCGGCATTATAAAACAGAGACATGGTGAGCGCGCTCTGAAAGTGGCAGCTTTCCATTCAGATTTGGACAGGTGTGAAACTGGCAATCAAATCTGATTGAAGCCCGGTCGGAATGGCGGAATTCCGCCATTCTCTATGTTCTTGACATGTTCTCATTTCTGAATTAGTTCTTCTCTCGCCTTTCGCAGTGCGTTCCGGGCTCCTCATCACAAGGAGTCCGTGCATGACACGGCCAAAATCTCTGCAAGTCCATGTCTCGTTCGAGCTTGCCGAGCGGGTTCGCATTGCGGCCGAGCGCCGCGATATCAGCATGAGCGAATGGATCCGCTCGCTGCTGCAGCAAGCCTGCGACGAGGACGATCTCAAAGTCGGCCTGAGTGCCTGGATGCAGCGGATGCACCGTCAGGCCCTCTTCACGGTGGTTGGCATCGATGCGCTGCTTTCGGGCCATTCAGACCCTGACCTGCGCGATCGTGCACGCGGGGCTTACGCCCGCAGGTGCGCAGAATTCGGCCTTGTGCAGACGCCCATCGAGGGAGGGTTCGATGAAGCGTAACCTCGACAATTTCACACGCGGCAGCCAGCTCCTCGGGCACTTCGGTTTCATGTTCGCTGCAGGCCTCAAAGGCCCGCTGATCATTGCCGCCGTGGTGATTTCATGGACCTCATGGTGGACACTGTCATCGGCGCTCACCGACTATGAGCTCTATCTCATCTGGATGCGCGTCTATGCCGCAGCCTACGGATTCATGGAGTTCAGTCCCGACAAGCTGGTGACCGTCAAGACATCCTTCGGCGGTACGATGCAGTTGCCGATCGGAATGCTCGGTTCCTTCCCTCCGGTGGTCCGGGCGTGGGACCACATGACCGACCTTGTCGCTAGCGCTGCCTGGCGTTCGGCCGTGTTTCTCATCCCCGCCTTTGCGCTGTTCTACGGGTTCGCCGCCCGCTTCGGCAGCAAGGCCAAAGATCGCAAATTCGTACGCGGCGCGCAGCTTGTTGACCTTCGTGAATTGGTCCGCCGCCTGCGCAGGCATAACCGCGAAAAGCGCAATCTCGAACGCACTGCCGCGATAGGCTGGAAGTGGTGGCTATGCCTGCCATGGGAACTCGCGAAAGCCTTTCCCTATCGGCCGGCCCACATCGCCGATGTCGTCTATCCATGGCGGCTTGAACCAAGCCACACCATGCTGATCGGCACCACCGGAACCGGCAAGACGGTCGCCATTTCGGCGATGATCGAAGAGGCCCGCGCCAAGGGCCAGAACTGTGTGGTCTTCGACCTGACCGGCGCCTTCATCGAGCAATTCTATGATGCCAAGCGGGACGTCATTCTGAACCCGCTCGATGCGCGCTGCCCGCAATGGAGCCTCTTCGACGAGTGCCGCACCGAAGCCGATTTCTGGACCGCGGCCGATGCGCTGGTTCCGCATGACGGAGGCGGCGACGCGCAGTTCTGGGTCCTCGGTGCCCGCGCGCTGTTCGTGAAGTTCTGTGTCGAACTTGTCGCGCAGGGCAGGGGATCGAATGCGGCGCTCGCGCAGGAATTGATGGCCGCAGACCTCTCCGATGTCCACGAACAGGTGAAGAATACGATGGCGGGTCCGATCACCGCACCTGAAGCCGCGCGGATGGCGGAATCGGTGCGCGCAGTGTTCAATGTCAACGCCAAGGCGCTCGAACTGCTGCCGACCGAAGGTCCGCGTTTCTCGGTGCGCGAATGGATCGAACAGTCGGCCGAGAAGCCTGCGGGACGAGGCTCGATCCTGTTCGTTTCTTCCCGCTATGTCGACATGAGCGTGACCTCGCAGCTCCTCACCTTGTGGCTCGATACGGCCATGAACACGCTCATGACTTCTGCGCGCACTAACGAGGTCACGTGCTGGTTCTTCATCGACGAGCTTGGCGCGCTGCATCGTCTTCCCGCGCTCGAAAAGGGGCTTCAGACCGCCCGCAATTTCGGCGGGGCGATCGTCCTGGGCCTCCACGCCTATGCCAAGCTCAAGGAGGTCTATGGTGAGAACATGGCCCCGACCCTCGCATCACTTGCCCGCACGAAACTGATCCTTTCAGTTGCCGACAAGGAGACCGCAACCTGGTGCAGCGACTTCATTGGCCATGAGGAAGTCATCGATACCGATGTGGGGTACTCCTACGGGGTGAACAATGCCCGCGACGCGGTCAGCCTCACCCGGCGCACGACGATCAGGCCGCTGCGAATGCCCGAAGAGCTGATGAACATGAAGAGCCTTGAGGGGTATCTCAAGTTCCCGGAAGGCTTCCCAGCAGCGCCCGTCAGGCTTCGTCCGATGAACCGCCCGAAGGTGGCCGACGCCTTCATCGTGCGGGGCCCCAATCGGCCTCTACCGCCCGCGCAGCTCGACGCTCCCATGCCCCCGCGACCGAAACCGGGAGGGCTACCCGGGGAGGTCGCGGCTGCACATTCTTCGTCCGGCGATGACGGGGGCGGTAAGTCGACCTTGCGGTTCGATTCCGCCCCCAAACAGGGCGAGCTGGCCTTCGATAAGGCGACTGGTGAAGCAGCGCAGCCCGATCGCGCAGTGGCTTCGGAGGCGGCGCGTCAGATGGGTACGGATGCGGCGGGCAAGCTTCCTGCCGGTAGCGCCAGCCCCACTGATCTGGAAAGCGCAAAGGGCGATCAGGCAACTCTCGGGAAGGGCAGGCACGGCCATCCCGCTGACCCATCCGGAGGCCTCGACAACCCGCACGGCAATGATCGTCCGACCCTCAAACCCGGCCCCAAGTCGGGTGCCAAGTCGAACGATCGTGCGATCAGGCAAAACCCGTCACCTGGTCGACAAAAGGCGAAGGACGGAGCCGAGCGAAGTGCTAATCCCCCAGCCAAATCTGGCGGCGCAAAGGTCACCGATCCCCCCTCCCGGAAAGGAGGCGCACCGGCGAGCCCGCCGAGATCCTCGGATGCCCGGAAGCTGCTGAACGAGGACGGAATCCCAGAGCGAAGCGAGCCACCCAAGGACACGCGCGACCTGGGCGATCTGGAGATCTGACAATGGCAGTACATGCTGCCTTGCAAGGGACTGATCCGTGCTGTCGGTAGCCAATGTCCGAACCGCGGGCGGTGCTGCCAGCTACTTTGCCGCCGACAATTACTACACCAGGGCCGATGCCGATCGGTCCGGGGCGTGGTTCGGCAAAGGCGCCGAAGAACTGGGTCTCTCGGGGGCGGTCGATGCCAAGACCTTCGAAGCCGTCCTCAAGGGATTCCTGCCCGATGGGAGCCGCGTTGGCAGCGACCACCGGGCACACCGGGCAGGCACCGATCTTACCTTCTCCATGCCCAAGAGCTGGTCGGTGCTTGCCCTCGTCGGCGGCGACAAGCGGATCATCGATGCCTATGCCGCGGCGGTCCGTGAGACGCTGGCCTGGGCGGAGAAGAACCTTGCCGAAACCCGCATGGAAGTGCGCGGCAGCGAGCGGGTCGTCAGGACCGGCAACCTTGTGGCTGCGGTCTTCCAGCATGACACCAACCGCAACCAGGAGCCCAATGCGCATTTCCATGCGGTCATCGCCAATGTCACCCAGGGGCCGGACGGCAAGTGGCGGGCGCTGCGCAATGACAAGCTCTGGGACCACAATACTCTCCTCAATGCCATGACCATGGCGCGCTTCCGGCTCAGCGTGGAAAAGCTCGGCTACGAGGTGGGCGAGTTCGGCAAGCACGGCAATTTCGAGGCCGTCGGCGTACCCAAGGAAGTGCGCGATGCCTTCAGCTCGCGCCGCGCCGAGGTTCTCGAAGCCGCCGCGCAGATGAACTCGGAGGGTCCGAGGGCGCTCGATGCCGCAACGCTGATGACGCGGGCGCAAAAGGAGCCCATCGAGGACCGCGCCGCCCTGACACAGCAATGGAAGGACACCGCTGAAAAGCTCGGGTTCGACCCGGCAATGGTCATCGCGCGAGCGAACGCACGCAGCGCCAAGGACCTCGGCAAAGTTCCCGGATTGGGATCATCAGTCCGCAAGGTGGTCGAGCAGGGCAAGCAGATCGCCCACGACTTCGCAGAGCGCCTCGGAATCGCGAAAGGCGACCCGCTGATACCCTCGCGGCTCGGCAACCGTAGTCCCGAGGAGGTCGCAGCCATCCATGGCGTCGCCTCGGCTATCCGCCATCTTGGCGAGCGCGAGGCAGCCTTCAGCAAGGTCGAGATCTATCGCACCGCGCTCGGCTTCGCCCTGCCCACAGCCTTTGCCGATATCGAGCGTCGGACCCTCCAACTCATCCGGCAGGGACACCTTCAGTCCGGCAGTGGCCCGGATCGCGACATGCTCAGCACCCCCGATGCGATCAGCCTCGAACAGCGCATCCTGGCGGGCGTCGAGGCCGGGCGCGGCGTTGCGCCCGCCATCGTTCCTGCCTTCGATGCCGGAACACGGCTGCAAGCCGTCTCGCACAAGAGATATGGCCTCCGCTTAAACAAGGGGCAGGAAGGGGCGGGCCGCCTGCTGCTGAGCTCGAACAACCGCATCGTCGCGATCCAGGGCGTAGCCGGCGCAGGCAAAAGCACGGTTCTGAAGCCGGTCGCCGATATCCTGCGCACGGAAGGCAAGACTGTGCTGGGTCTCGCCGTGCAGAACACGCTGGTACAGATGCTGGAGCGCGAAACCGGCATTCCTTCGATGACCGTCGCGCGCTTTCTCGGACAGCATCAGGACCTCCTCAAGGGCGAGGGCGGTGCGCGCCTCGAAGCAGCGCGCACGGCGATGAGCGGGACCGTTGTGGTGCTCGATGAGGCATCAATGGTCGGCAATGCCGATATGGAAAAGCTGGTGCGTCTGGCCAATTTGCTCAGGCTGGATCGGTTCGCCAGTATTGGCGACACAAAGCAGCTGGGCGCGGTCGATGCGGGCAAGCCCTTCGATGTCATGCAGCAGGCTGGCATCGAAGCCGCGCAGATGGACACCAATCTGCGCGCGCGCGACGAGGCGCTGCGCAGCGCCCAGCGCGCGGCCCAAAGCGGCCGGATCAGCGAGGCGCTCGCCCATCTGGGAGACAATGTTGTCGCCGCTGGCGAGAATGCGGCTGTCAATGCCGCAGCCGCATGGCTCTCGCTCGCACCCAAAGAACGAGAGGTGACGGCAATCCATGCATCCGGACGAGCCTTGCGCGGCGAGGTCAACGAAGCGGTCCAGACAGGCCTCAAGGCCAACGGCGAACTGGGTCCCGGTGCGATGAAACTTGAGGTGCTCTCGCGGATCAATCTCACGCGTGAGGAACTGCGCTATGCGAGGAGCTATGCCCCCGGCATGGTGCTAGAGGTCGATCGTCGGCAAAGGGGGCAGGGGCTTCAGAAGGGGCAGTATGAAGTCGTGGGGACCGATCCTTCGAGAGAGCGTGTGACCCTGCAAAACGAGCGCGGGCGGCAGTTCGAATTTCGTCCCGGACAGCTTCGCCCGCAGGGCGAGCAGGACCCAGTGAAGCTCTACGAACGCCGCGAGATCGAGATCCATGATGGCGACCGCATCCGCTGGACGGCGACCGATCACAGGCGCGGCCTGCTCAATGCTGACCAGGCGAGGATCATTTCGGTCGACGCCAAAGGCGTGTCGCTGGCGACCTCGGTTGGCGTGTTGCACCGCCTTGCTCCGACCGATCCGATGCTAAAGCAGCTCGATCTCGCCTATGCGCTCAACGCGCACATGGCGCAGGGGCTGACCTCGGATCGCGGTATCGCGGTTATGGACAGCCGCGAGAAGAACCTTGCCAACCAGCAGACCTTTCTTGTGACCATCACCCGGTTGCGGGACCGTCTGACCCTGTTTGTCGACAATGCTGGCAAGCTAGAGGCAGCGGTGGAGAACAATCCCGGCATGAAGCGCTCGGCGCTCGAGACGGTCGACCTTCTGCGGAATGCAGCTGCCACTGGCGCGGAGAACGGGAGGGCGTCCGAGGCTGAACGAAAGGCGCCCGAACTCGACCGCTCGATCTCCAAAAAGTTCGACATGGGTCTGTAGCGTGTTCTTGCCCTGTCACGCTTGCCCTCAGCGGCAGGCAGGACCCTTCTAGTAGCGGTCCCAGCGCAGCACCGTGCGGGTGCGGATCATCGCGCAGGACAGGTCTGCGCCGCTTGGCAGGCGGCACCAGGCCGCCGTGCGATTGCCTTCGGCCCGACCTTCAGAGCGACAGGTCAACATAGGCCCCCGGACCAGAACATGTCCGGTCGAAGAGGTCCCCCGCGCACCGCCCAACACCTGCACGAGCGCATCGCGTGCCTGGATCCCGGAACTGCGCGGACACGGATGATGGGCGCGGCAGGTGCCGTCCATTTCGCGCGCAGCAATGCCGGCAATCCGCAGGCGAGGACCTTCCGCACACCAGACTGGCCCATCACCGTCCCACACACGGGTGGGCGTGCATATGAAGGTTTGCACCGCGGCAATCACGGTTGCGGCCATCAGGCTAAGCACGTCGGTGCATCCTCAGCGCAGCGTCCGGCCGAACCAGAGAACACGGCCGACGATATTGAGCATGCGCTTCTCGAGGCCGCGCCAGCTGGGGTAGGTCGGGTTGTCGCTGAGGACCGATACCCGCTTGCCCTGCGGCTCGATTGCGATCCGTTTGACGCTCAGCATGTCGTCCATGCGCAGCACATAAATGCCGTCGCGCAGCCGTGCCTGACCGTCACCCAGATCGACCATGACCTCATCGCCATCGTGCAAGGTTGGTTCCATCGAGTCCCCGAGGACCCCGATGATCGAGAGGTTTGAAGCTTTGCTTGCTGTAAGGCGGCGCAGCCATTTCTCGTCGAACCCGAATTGCGCTGAGTTGCCTTCGGTTCCGGCGAGGGCACCATATCCCGCTGATGCTTCCACATCGAGAATGGGAATGTGCACGAGGTCGGCGTCAGGACCTGCGCGGCGTGCCGGGCCGCCGAGCACCTTTTCGTCCACCCCGAAGAAGCGGGCGAGGACCGAACGATCCTGGTCATCGAGCTGTTTCGGGCTGCCACGCCGGATGTATTGCTGGATGTAGGCAGCATTACGCCCCAGCAGCCGTGAGATCTCAGAGTAGTTGCAGCCGCGCTTCTGGATCAACTCGTCCAGCGCTCGTCGTGCATCGTCCATTCTGTTGCTCCTGGCGCGTTCATCTAGGAAAAACGATCCTAGGTGCTAGGAAAGCCTCCTATTAGGAACATAAATGGAACGCAAGAGGAAAGGGCGTCAGGGCGATAGGGCCAGTTGGGAGATCGTATTTCAGCCCTCACATACGCTGGGCGCAAAATCGCGGTAATCGATTTGCAGTCCGTCTAGCCTTTAAGGCTCTATAGTAACGGGAATTTCGTGTCTCAGGCGATGGACACTGCTTCTCCGAGCGGTAAGATAGGGCGTGGACCAACACCAAGAACCGCCAGACCCAAGGGTCTTCTGCTTTGTGCGTCCGAGGGAGAGCGAAGGCTTCGATCTTGCCGTTACGAAGCTAATGGCAATGCTGCAGGAGCGCGCGAGAGCAGCGTATGTCAGCCCCCATAACATAATGAGGATGACGCATGGGCAATCGATGGCTCCAATTCTGCGTGAGAATTCCGGTGATGTATCGATCCACCGAATTTCCTCAGAATGGCTTATTCCGTTCAAGGATCTCGTCGAGAACGATCTCACTCTGATCGGACGCTCACTTGTTCCAGTGAACGAGGACATGGCGAGGCAGTTTGCGCAGAACATTTATGGAGTAGTCGGCGCTGCCGCCGAGCAAGTCGGAAACGTCGTGGATGCACAAGCTGCCGGGTCGGTCGCGGCGTCGATGATAGAAATGATGGCGAAGATCGAGCTTGGCGTGGATCGGGACGGAAATGTCGTCATGCCGCAGATTCACGCTGGCTCTGAGGCGTTCGAGAAACTCGTAGACGCCATGGAAACCATGGACCCCGAACTCGCCGCAGAATTCGAAAGACTGAAGCACGAGAAGTCACAGCAAGCGCTTGACCGTGAAGCTGATCGCCGCGCGAAGTTCAAGGTCGCGGATCAATGAATGGCCGTGCGCTCATCGCCATAGGCTGCAACGCTTATGACCACCTGCCTCCGCTGTCAGGCGGTGAAGCGGATGCGAAAGACGTTTTCGGCACTCTTATGCTTCCAAATATTGGCGATTACGACCTTGCCCGGTCACGCGTCCTTCTCTCGCCCCGGCTCGACGAGGTGAGAGCAGTGCTGCGGGAGGTGCTATTCGACCTGGGGGCCCTCGATACGCTGACGCTCACCTTCGCTGGACATGGGACCGTGGCCGCCGGAAGCTTCTACATGGCCCTGCGCGACACCAGACCGCTGGGACTCTCAGCAACGGCGCTCCCATTGGCCGACGTGTTGCGCATGGTGGCGGAGGCAGCACCAAAGCAGACCTATATCTTCATTGACGCATGCGAGGCAGGAGGGCTGATCGCCGATCTCAACGTCATTCTGAAGCCCGAGGTGATGGGAGAGATAGGAACCCCGGGCGTTACGCTCGTTGCAACTGCTGCAGCGAAGCAGTCGGCAATCGAGCAAGCGGGGCGAGGGATCGGAACGAGCGCCCTTCTTGATTGCGTGCGGGGTGACGTTTTCCTTCAGGACATAACTCCCGCGCTTGATCTCACCGAGATCGGCCGAGCCATTTCTGACCGCGTGTCCAACACTGGCGGTCAGACGCCCGTCGTATGGGGATTGAACCTCTACGGACCTTCGAGCTTTTGCCGCAATCCTCATGCCGGCTCGAACGACGCGCCGTTACGAAGCGTGCTGGTCGGGTGGCCGGACGCAGGAAGTGTTGCAGTCATCCGAGCGGGTCTCCCGAAGTTATGGAAGCCGTTCGTTGACCTTCCGCATGACTGGGAGCCTCGCGCCTTGCTCGATGGGCTTGCTCCATTGCTGGCGGGCCTTGGCGGTGACGCGTTTGTGGCTGTTGGCTTGGTAAGCCGGATTGAAGAGGCATTCGCCAGCCGTGCCCGAGAGTCGAATGACCGGTTCCGGGAAATCGAAGTACGAGCAGCATTCGCGGCCTCGCTGCTGCCACGCTCGGACGATCCGATGGTTGAGGCCCATCTTCTGGCAGCTTGTGGCAGATTGGCGGGCATGGTGGAGACTGCCATCGCAGACGTCGTTTCTGCGCTCGACGGCTATCAGTACGCTCTTCTTAACGGGGGCTTGGAGGAACTGTATCAGCTGCCCATCCGGCTATCGAAGTTGCTGGGCTGGGCTGGATTTGTCGTGCATGCTTGCCTGATCACCGGTCAGGACATGGCCTCGGCGGCCGAGCGCCTCGAAGAGCTCTATCGGAGAATCTTGGGTACATATTCCCTGTCGCTTGTCGCTATGAACGATTGCCAGGCACCATACATTCTGACTGCGCTCACAGCTTCGAAACACGCGACATTGAACGATAGCGCTGAGCAACTTCTGGGATATATGTTTGCCTCCGCAATCGAATGCCGAGGTCGCGTCGCGAGAGTTGACATCGATCCCAGCAAGATTTTGTCCTACCTTATTTCCCGAATGGACTTGGCGGGCGAGCCGAACCTTGAGCTCGTTGCACAACCGACTGAGCTGGTGTCAGTCTTGCTGCGGGCATCGCGACTGTTCGACCTTCACGAAGAGTTCGATTTGTCGCTGAGCGCGCTCGATCATCTCGCCATCAGTGCATATCTCCCAGACGAATATCGTGGGTTTGCCGACGAGGTAATCTCGCGTGGTATCAACGTCGTACGTCATATCGGCCACGATATCTGGACGGTGGACGATCTCGAAACATCTTGGCCGGTTTTTCAGCAACCTGCTGGACCCGGCCAAGCTATGGCTGCGATTGTCGCTTCGCTACTGTTTCCCGATCGATCGCCATGGTTCGTGCTGCCGTCTCAAGCATAATCTGACGCATCTGTGTTCATGGCCTAGTCGCGATCGGACATGTGCGTCACGGGACTGAGTGAGGGCTGCGAGCTCGGCTTGAGCAGGGCGCTGAGCGCGGCGCCAACCAGCGCCGCCAAGTCGAGCAGCATCACAAAGCCGCTTCCGAGCACAGCGTCAGGCGAGTATCGGTCTGGCGAGAGGATGATGAGCGCGGAAATCACAAAGACGCCAATTGCCAGTGCCAGCAATGTAGTCGCCGTAGCGAACCGTAAGCCAAACCACCAACGACTCTGGGACTTCTGGACCTCGAAGGTCTCCCGCTCCTGCCGCAAGCGTTCCGCCTCGCGCTCATCAGTCATTCGAATTCGTCCAGTATCTCCCCTTCACGCCGGGCACGCGCAATGTCGCGCTCGGCAGCAGTGAGGATGGTTTCATAGACGGGCCACGCGGGGGAGAACCGCGACAGCTGCGACAACACCGCTTCGGCCTTCGCTTTCGCTTCTAGGTCGCGCGGCATGGGTTCGCCGCGCACACCGGACTTCACGCCGGAAAGCGCTGCTGCACAAAGGCTGTCACGCACATGCTCAAGTTCTGCCGGGTCAGCATGAGCAACTCGATCGAGCAGCCGCTCAACGAATGGCTGTTCGGCGAAAGCAAAGAAATGGTGTGAGTGGCGCACCAGACGGCCGATCAACCCGAGTTCGGTCGCAGAGGCTGTGTCGAGCCTGAGGTCGAAGAAGTCGATAACCGGACGGGCATCGATGTCGAACATGCAGGCAAACATTTCGACCGCGCGATAGATTGTATAGCCATCATCCGGCCCATGGCTGAGTAGCCAGCTCCACGCATAGGCGAGCACCTCAGTGACCTGCGGCGACTTATGAAAACCGAGCTTGCCATCGTGAAAACGGTAGCCGACCAAATCGATGTCGTTCTGATCGTTCGTAAGCGCACGATCTGCCCGATCAAGGAGAAACCGCGCAAAGGACAAGGGGAACTGCTCCGCTAGATGGCGAAACATTTCGCCCGCCCAGTGATCGTCTGGAAGAGTGGGGATGTCTCGTATCCGATTGAGGATCGTATCCACTTCCTCCTGGCCGAGCAGCATGAAAAGCTTGCGGTTGCGATTATGCAAAAGGTGCGCTGCAGTAGTAAGCACATGCTCACTGAGCCCGAAGGGCGCCAGCATCAGCAGCTCGAACGCAGCTTTGTGATCCACGGAGCTGTTCCATTGGACCGCATTCAGTCCGGCAACAACCACCGCTTCATGTGGGCTGGAAATGCTGTTCCGCAGGAGCGTAATGTCAGCTGGATCGAGCGCACGACGCAGACCACCGAGCGTCGATGCGGCGCTCTTCGCCAAGTGCGGATCGGCATCAGCCTCGGCTAGCGCAGACCCAACGATCACGCGACCGCGCTCGGGATCTCGATCGAGCAATTCGCGGATGCCAGAGAAGGCATAGGGTCGCCAGATCGAGTCCGACACATGACTATGTTCGACGAGGCATTCGGCCAATTCAAGATCGTCGTCGACCAGTTTGGCGACAAGCACGTGGGCAGCGCTCGGCTTGAGGCCAGCGTCGCTCAGCTCGCCCATTGCGTTTGCGACCGCAACGAGCACGGCATCGGCGCTTCCGTAAGTCCTCTTGAGTTCGAGAACGAGCGCGTCGAGCCACGGGTTCTCCGGTGACCATTCGTCAAAATCCACTTGTCCGCGAAAGGCGCGTTGCGCGCCTTCCACGAGAGCGGCCCGCAGCCGGAATTCCAGTGTGTCCGGCAGCGCTGCCAATATGGCACGTGACGCCTTCCGCAGATTGCCCTTCATGTATCGGGCATGCCACTCCACCGCCTGAGCGATCGTGATCATCGTCGCATTTGCGAGTGCGCCTGAAGCCACGCGTTCCTGCAAACGTGCCATTGTTGTCGTGAATTCCGCGTCATATTTCCGGCGCAAGTCAGCTTCTGGTGCCCAGCTTCCGAAACCCATCGGCAGCCTGACCATGTCGCTGACGAGATTGCCCGCGCGAACCGCGACGGCGCTATCGGGGTGGGACAGAAGCTCGATGACCGAGCCGATCACACGAGAGCGGAGCGGCCAGGCGAAGTCGTAGGAAAGAAAGTATCGGCTGAGCGAGATCGAACGACCATGATCGCGATTGGCCTCGACAACTCCCGAAAGCAGCGGCGCGAGAATATCAAGCGGCGAGTAATGATGCCTCCAGGCTTTGCCGCTGGCGATAAGTTCGAAGGCGAAGTTGGCGACCTTCTCTGAGAATTCGAACGACTTGTACTCGTCGAATTGGCATAGCTCTGCAAGCACTCGGATCGGATGATTTGGGTGCTGACCCAGTGGGCGCTTGTCGTCGCGTCCCATCTCCCAAAGAAGGCGGCAGACAGTTGGCAAATAGTCCGGAGCGTAGGCGATGTTGCGCAGGATCGGAGTTAGCTCGCGAGCAACATCGCCCTTGTGCAGATGGCGTTGGACATAGGCAAGCGCCTGCCGAGGTTGGTACATCGCGACCGCACGTACGGCACCGAAACGAGGGTCATAAGGGCCATCCACGTCGTCAAGTCGCGCCCAGGCGCGATCAAGCAGATTACTGTTAGCGGGATCTCCATCGTTGCGGCGCCAGTCCATGCGACCAAGATTGACCATAACCTGTTCGAGCTGCTCGCGACCGACTGATGCGATCACCTTTTCTGCAAAAGGTGTAAGCGTCCCATCATCCTCGACGCAGCTCTCATCGATCAGATAGTCCCCAAGTACATCGGGCATGAGCCTATAGGCAGCGCCGCGTTTGTAGACGACACCGCCTCTGATCAGAATTTTCAGGGCGCGCGTCGCCTGTGAGGCGGAAAACTCGGTCGTCGCCTCGAACAGCTCGCCAAGGCGGCGATCATTGAGATGGACCGGTTGCATGACCGCGATGAGTTCGAGCATCGCGCGCAGCAGTGCAGCGTCCGCCGGTTCTCCTACGCTGCCAGCGATGGCATCGGCGAATTTGCTCACCACCATTTCGCGCAACTCGGTGTGGTTGCGCGTTTGGGCCACGCTCAGGTTCCCCGTGGCGACCACCCGTGCAGCCATAGTCGCAATGAGCGGGTTGTCGGGGGCAATGCTCGCGACAGGTTCAGCATAGGCCGGATTGGCATCATTTTTCTTGAGCACCTCGGCAACAATTGCTTCGACTGACCTGAGAGGTAGGCGCCCAAGTTCAATTTCCACCGGGTGGGTAAATCCAAAACGCTGGAGGTCATTGCGCAGCCGCTGGAGTCCGTAGGGACGCGTCGCAAACAGGAGCCGTGCGCGATTTGCCGGATCGGCGGCATACTCAATAATGACAGCGAGCCCGTCGCGGTCGTGTGCATCGTCGACCACCAACAGTTTTTCGCCGCGACCGAGCGCCTCAAGGCTTTCGCGAGACGGATCGCGTGCTGCCGACAGGAAGTGTGTCGCGATAGATGGCGACGACTTGGTGAAACTGCTTAGCCCGGCCAACAGCAGCCTCGATTTGCCCATGCCGCCTGCGGCGACCAGCAATGTTACTGGCGCCCGATCTTCGATTGCCGAAAGCAGGGCCGCTAATGGTTCTTCTCTTCCCTGGAGCGTCCACTCATGATTGAAGTAGGCACCGGGCTTTGCGAAAGGCGCGAAAAACTGCGCGGCGGTCAGCCATGGACCGCTTTCGCGACGACCCAGCAAAGCCATGCGCTGGCCAGGAAAATAAGTGTCGACAATGCGGTCTTGATCGACCCCAGGAAGCGCGCGGATCATCCTGGACAGATCGTCCCTGTCCCAGAGTTGCCATCCCGGATGGGCGCGGAGAACAGCCGCCGCCTTGGGCGTTGCAACGCGACTTAGAGCAAGGATCTTGCGTTCGGCTTGGACTTCGACCGCGTCCACAGCCTTCTGGACCTTCTCGGGGCCAAACCGCTCGACCTGCTTGCACTGCACAACCCACTCTCGATCGTCATCAAACGTCACCCGGATGTCGATGCCTGACTGGTCGTGGCCACGGCTGCCCTCGATCCTCACTTGAGCATTCGGGTGTTGTGCTTGAAGCAGATCAGCTACGATTTGTTCAAATGTTTCGGGTGCGAGACTGTCAAATGGAAGGTGTGGCGCGCGGGGAGCTGCAGTCACAGCGTAGCCAGCGAGTTCGCGCAGGTCGGCCAAGTCGAGCTCGAGGGCGCTCGCAAGGTTCGCCAACTGATCAATCGATGGACGGTGCGTGCCCGCTTCCCAGCGACTTACCGACTGCTGACGCACGCCCAAAGCGCTGGCAAGGGCGCCCTGAGTGAGCATGATTGCCTTGCGCGCATCGACAATAGCCGCGGCCAGACGAGCGTATGGAGGGCTATTCGCAGCGTTCAACATCGCACACCTTTAGCGTGTGCGAATTTGGAACGCAAGCATCTCACACTTTGGAGGTGTGTCGTCTAGTGGGTATATCTCTTGTGCCACGGCCGCCCAGCCATGTTTTCCAAGATTTCTCGCTGCCGCTAGCTTTCTTAACCTCGGTCGCATTGCCTGAAGGTTGGGAAAACCATCATCCGGTCAATATGCTCCTGATCGTCACCCGGATCGGCCGAGACTACAGGGCCGGTCCGCGCAGCGAGTTGAGCAGATCACGCGAAGGGCATTGTCGAAGCCCTAGGAATGCTTTGAAGAATTACCTCGTCTACGTGACGAACCATTCCATCGAACCAGCGCGCGAGATCCCGATTGGTCGCTGCCTCATCACGCAGTCCTTTTGCACCGATTAGCCTGACTGCATTCAGTAAGGTGCTGCGAGCAAGCTGCGACCCGAGCCGAACGCCCTCAAAGACAATCTCCGATGTGGGAGAAACCGAACCGTGCACCAGCCTCGAACGGATATCATAGGCTCTTCGAACATCGACCTGCCAACGATCCCGACAGTGGACAGTCGGTTCTTCTAGGCAGAGCGCAGCAACTCGCGATGACACGAGGCTTGCGATGTCATCCTTCTCGTCGGTCATCACCATCCGTTCGAGGGCGGTTACATATTTTACGGCCTTGGCGCCCTGAGACGGTTCCCTCACGGCTTCACCATACCACTGCATTGCATCGAGTAGCCTTTCGCTGAGCGGACGATGCAATGCCGGATTGACAGCTTGTTCGAGGGCGATGCCAAGGTTTGCGATGATTTCCTGGGCGTCCGCTCCGGAGAAGAGGTCCATCCAATTGTCGTCGAAGCCGACGTTGCCCTGCCCGCCGTAGGAAACCATATAAGATAGGGCCCCGTCAGCTTTGACGGTGAAGCCGGCTCTGCGATCATTCGCCAGTCCGGGGCCACCTACCTGCATTTTTGTCGAGTGCCCCGCTCCAATCAGGACATGAAGGCAGTTAAGCGCAGCCAATGCAGCTCTGGCTGCTGTCGCCTCTGATATCTGCTCGTCACAGCCGATCACCGTCACTTTGGCGATCCATCCGAAATTGCGGAAGTATTCTATTGCCTGCGAAATCGTGCGCCGCGTCATCTGGTGACCAAGCCCACGGTTTGATCGGATCGATGCTGCGAGTGCGCTCCGGAACGTTGACTGGTTCAGGAATCTGATCGGTCCAATCTCAAATGAGGAAGGGCTCTGTGGTGCCATGAGATGGCAAGGAATAAAGTGTGTGAGATCCTCGCAGCTTCTGCCGCATCGCCTCGCTGTTTCCGACAAAGCCCGATCGACATTCATGATGTCGACAGGACGCTTTTCACGCAGGAACTTCCGAACGAGAATCTCGGCGAGGACCTTCCGCGCCGATGAAAGGGACACGCGCCGCTCCAAGTTGGCGCGCGCTAATGCTGTGCGCGTAAGAGACCCTAACCGGTCATATCCTGCGCGGCTGCAGAGCATTTTCCCGTTCGGCCAATTGTAGGTAGGGTGAGGGAGGTCGCAAAACGCGTCTTCACGGGGGAGCGAACTGAATTTCCCTTCCTTCACCAATTGGTTCAGGCGCGCGCATTCCTCAAAGATAAACGAAACGTCTGCGTGGAGTTCATTCTTCCTATTCGCCATAGCTCACGCCGCGTATCGCCCGTCCTTCAGCCGCCTTGCCATGCCGATGCCCGCGAGCGCGTCCAGCACCGGGCGGACGGTGGCGGCGCGTTTGCCCTTGAAGGCTCGAGCGACGTCTTGCGGGGCGAGGGGCGTGGCAGCGGCGGTGAGGATGGATTGGACGGCGCTGACCTGTTCGGGGAGCGAGCCGGGCCAGGGGATGACGTTGTCGGGCAGCACGGCGGCGCTTTCGCCGAGGTCGAGCGTCTGGGTGACGGGGGCCTTGTAGTCCGGCGCCTGATATTCGGGGCGCAGCCAGCGGATCAGGCCGCGGGCTTCCTCGGCGGCGCGCTCCTTGTTGAGGGCGACGAGGCGCGTGAGGATTTCCTCGTCGGAGAGGTCGGCGGGCCAGCCATAGGCTTCGGCTACCAGCGCATCGATGGCGTCGTGGTGCTGGCGGATCAGGGTGACGAGGCCGCGATCATGCATGTCGCGCTCGGCATCGGTCAGCGCGCGACCCTCGCGCAGGGCTTCGAGCACGTTGTAGAGCTTGGTGAGGGTCAGATCCTCATGGCTTTCGAGCACCCGCTTGCGCAGCGCATCGAGTGCCTCTGCCTCGGCGCGGATCTTGTCCTTGAGCGGTTCTGGAACGTCTGCGGGGAAGGGGAAGGGATCGAAGCATTCGCCTTTCAAATAGCGTGGGTCGTCGCCCACACCCAGTCGCCCACCATTCGCGAGTGCCCAAACGAGATGGATACGGCTGCTGAGAATGCCGAGAAAATAGTGGTCGTCTAATGCGATGCACACACACGTGCTATCAGCACGCGTCGACACAGGTTCGACGACAAATACTCGATGCTTGGCAGTGAGGGGAGTTACGATCTGGCTCGCCAGTCCTTTGAGGGCAGGCCGAAATGTGTTCCTTGCTTCGCCATAAACCCACCACTTCTCGCGAACGGATTTTCGCGCATTTACGTCGCGCTCTGGTTTCACGGAGTTCACAAGGTGCTGATAAATCGTGGGAGAGGCTCTCCTTAAGTCAGCCTCGCTCACGACTTCACAGACGTCGATGACACGCCGCTGAAGGCGCGTTTGCACGATTTCCCGAGCGCCGAGCAAAGAGAAAACAAAAGATTGCCGCTCTGCGTCACTGAGTTCCGAGATTAGCTCTTCTCCAACTACGAAGCCTTTCCCAGTCAGTTGAAATCCGACAGACGAGACGTCAGAGTTAGCTCGAAGTGTCTTTGCTTCTTGAAGGTCAACTTCCGTTCTGAGGCTGGGACTGATGAGCCCATGAGTTTCGGCGAACTCAACTTCGAATGCCCCTTCAGCTATGGGCCGTTCGATCAAAACTTCGAGTTTCCGTCCAGTTTGCTTGCCCGATGCAGCAACCGTGAACGCAACCCTTACGTCAGCACCGTCCGCTTCATCGATCCACGGGTGATTGGGGATGGCAAAAACGATTGAAACTCGACGTTTATCAGCCATGTGACTCGCCATGACCGTCCGAGAAAACGATTGAGTGATGCTTTTGGTGGTGATGAAGCCCAAGCGAACTGTTGAGGCGTTCGCCGTAGCGATTGCCGCCTTGTGCCACCAGAACATCACGAAGTCGGCGTTTTCGGGGACGATGTCGTACACCTGCCGAACTGCTTCGATATAGCCGACCGGATTCGTAGCCCTGACTGTCCTTGCTCCGTGAAATGGCGGGTTGCCGACAATGAAATCCGCCTTGGGCCACTTCGCCGCGCGTGGCTTCACATAGCGGTAGACCACCACCCGCGCCGTCTCGTCGGGCACCTTCTTGCCAGTGACGGGGTGCTCTTTCATCGTCTCGCCGTCCCACCGGGTGACGGGATTTCCATCCTCGTCCAGCTCCGCGACCTTCTCGTCCCACTCGATGAGGGCGTCGCGGTTCTCGATTGTCTTTACGTCGCGCAGGATCGGCTCGGGCGGGGTGCGATCCGCACCGTTCACCCGGAAATGCCATTGCAGGTAGCCGATCCACAGGACCAGCTGCGCAATTGCGGCGGCGCGCGGGTTGATCTCGATGCCGAGGAAGTTTTCGGGCGTGATGGTGTGGCCGGTGAGCTCGGCGACATACTGGTCGTCGCCCAGCTCGACCAGCAGATCGAGCACCTCGCCCTCCAGTTCCTTCATGCGCGCCATGGCGACATAAAGGAAGTTGCCGGTGCCGCAGGCGGGATCAAGGACCTTCGTCTGGGCAAGCCGGGAATGAAACGCCTCGACGAAGGCCTTGGCCTCGTCCGCCTTGCCCTCTTCGATCAGGGTGGCGGCTGCCCCGCGCACCCCGTCCCAATCGGCGCGCAGCGGTTCCATGATGGTGGGGCCGATCAGCCGCTCGACATAGGCGCGCGGGGTGTAATGGGCGCCGAGCTTGGCCCGCTCCTTGGGATTGAGCGCGCGTTCGAGCAGGGTGCCGAAGATTGCGGGTTCAACCTCGGTCCAGACGTGTTCGGCGGCCTGGATCAGCACCTCCAGCTCCTCGGCATCGAGGGGCAGGGCGGTGCGCTCCTTGAAGAGGTAGCCGTTGAACTTCCTGAGCGGCACGCCGAGCGCGGGCGAGAACTCGCCCTTGTCCATCGCCGCCCACAGCGCGGAAAGCTGGTGTTCGAGATGTTCCGGGTGGGCGCGCTGGTTCTTGAGGAGCTGGGTGAAGCTGCCCTCGGGGATCAGCTTGCTGTCCTCGGCGAACATCGTGAACAGCACCCGCATGAGGAAACCGCTGGTGGTCTCGGCATCGTAGCCACGCTTTTCTAGCCGGCGGGCGACGGTGGCGAGCAGATCGGCAATATCGCGGGTGACGCGGGCGGCGCGGGCGGTGGGATCGAGGCCCTTGGGATCGGTCCAGACGGCGCGCAGGCGATCGCGCACATCCTCGTCGCGCAGGTCCTCCAGCATGATCCGGTAGCGCGCCCGGTCGGGGAACTGTGCGTAGGCTTTGCCGGTGCCGGTGAAGTCGGCATAGACCTCGATGCAATAACCGATGTCAGCAACGAGCAGAAACGGCGGCCAGCCATGATCGATGGGGAGCGCCTTGGCGTAGCGTTCGGCCTGGCCCTTGGCCTGAACCATCGCTTTGGCCCATCCCGGCGTGCCGCGCCGGGCGGTGCCGCGGGCGACGCGGGTTTTGGCGGTCTGGCCGAAGATGTCGAGATCGTCCTCGCCCTTGTCGGCAGCAGCCCGGTCAGCTTCGCTGCCCTGCTTGGCTTCGAGGATGAAACAGCCGCGCTTGTAGCAGTCGATCCGGCCGAAGCTGGTTGTGCCGTCGCCATTGTCCTGAAAGACGCGGCGTTCAAAGACGTAGTCGTTGGTCGCGTCATCGGCCTTGGCACCCCGAGGCGGGTCGACACCTAGGAGATTGGCCAAGCCGTGGATGAAAGATTGCGTGTTGGCGAGTTCGGACCCACCCGTTTCGCGCCATTCGGCGATGAACACTTCGATTCTGTCCTGCCCCATTGCCATCAAGTGCTTGTAGTCACGAGAGCTAGAGGGCGGCAATCGGTAAACGAAGGTCCTCACTTGGCTGTGTAGGAACAATTCGGTTCACTTTGCCTCCCCAATCCGTAGTCGTCGTAAGGAGAAGAGAGAGCTCGGAGTTGACGGGCACGTATGGGTGCTGGTCGTTTTTGCCTAGCCCAACCCAAGTGTTTCCTCTATGTTCCAAGGAGAAGCGGGATGAATGCCATCATGACCAATTTCGACATCGATGCTGAGAAGGCTCGCGAAACCCGCAAGTGGGAGGGGTTGTCCGAGGTCGATCAGGCAATCCGCGACAATCGCCTCATGGAGTACCGGATCAAGAAGTCTTGGGCCGATCCTTGGAGCCGAAAGCTAACGGTTGGTGCAATTCTTGTGATTACCGTCGGCTTTGCCTATCTGGTGGGCACCTCGCTTCGGCTCTGGTGATCTCAGAAAGTTACCACTCCTTCACATCGTCTGCTGCTTCCGCACTCGCGCCCTTGGCGCCCTTGGTGACAGCGTCCAGGCGCGATCTTGAGCCGCCTGTCGTCTGGCGACCGCCAGCCTGAGCGCGCTGTACCTCATCCTTAATGGTACCGGTATCGACCTTAGGGACCTCAACTGGAGCTCCTCCGCCAATCTGTGCGCGCCCGCGCACTGAGCTTGGAGCAGTGACCGAAGGCCGAGAAACGGGCTGACTTGCGGGTAGCATAAGGCGATCTTCGATCCCGTCCCGAAGTTGCTCGGCGTAGCTTTCGATGAATTTGCCCTGCAGTGCTTGGCCTTCCAGGCTGAGCTGGAAAGCGATGTCGTCGAACCGCGCGGAGCCGTAGAAGTCGCGATTGCCCTCGATCTCGGCTAAACCCCAGTCTCTATAGGCTTGCGATAGGTTGAGGTTGCCGGCTGCGCTATCGCCTTCGAAGAATGACGCCTGGTTTTCGAGGCGATTGGCAAGCTCCTCAGCCTGTCGTGCTTCAACAGTGTAGCTTTGCGCCTCTGTCAGAGAGGCATTCAAGCCGCTTGCGGTGCTCGAGACTGATGAGCTTGACGAGGTGCTGACCGAGCGGACGAAGCCGTCGCGCGTGTTCGACCAGTTTCTGGTATCCGACATTTGAGACAGGCTCCCGAAGATCCGAGAACGGTCTTCCGAAGCAATGCCGATGTCACTGTCGGTCCAAGTCTTTGTACCTCCACCTTTCAATCCCACCTTAGCCGACGCCACTCCATTCGTCAGGCCAGCATTCGCACCGGCCTCGCCGCCAAGGAACCATGCAGTCGAGATATCATCAGCTGCCCTGCGCGATAGCCCGAACTGCCGCTGCAGGTTGGTTGAAGCTTGATCGACTTCGCTGAAAGCAGTCTGGATGCTGTCGGAGTTCGAGGTGCCGCTGGCGCTCTCGAAGGAATTGCCCTTGCTGAACTGGTCTCGGAGCTCGCGAAACCTGCTTACCGCGCTGCTTGTCGATTCCGCGGCAACGTTGGCGTAGGTCTCGCTGTTGGCACGAGCCTGCGACGCCATGGTCGACAGCCGCGACGTGAATTCCTGTCCGAGCGTCGGGGTGAAGGGAAAGCTCGAATTCGGGAGCTGATCGTAGCTTGCCTGCCCGAAGCTCGTGGTCACCGAGCCGCTATCGCTGACCGTGCGAGTCTGCGGCGCACCGTAGGTGAAGCTCGGCGCCACCGTCCCTTGCGCGAACTGGCGGGTTAGCACGCTCGAGTTTTCGAAGCTGGTGTTGCCGAGCGAGACGTTGCCGGTGCTCGCCTCTCGTGCCGCCTCTTCCGCCGCGTTCTGGCTCGGATTGAGGTAGCTCGTCGCATGGTGCGAGATTGCCAACGCTCCCTTGGCCACGCCGCCGGCGAGGAACGGGACCGAGGCGATGAGATATCCAGCCAGAAGTCCGATATCGCTGTTGACGTCGGCCATGCCGGTGAAGCTTGCGAGGCTGATGCCGTTCGCGCCCGTCGCCGCCGTCATGTCGGCCGCGCCTTTGACCATCAGCATCATATGGAGGATCACGAACAGCGGACCCCAGGCGGCAAGGTAGAAGAAGCCGGTTATGTAGCCCTTCAAGGCTATCGGTCCGGTCTTCGGCATCAGGAAGAGGGGGAAGAGTACGGGGAACAGGGCGTAGAACAGCACCGTGAGCACGATGTTGAGCAGCGGCACCCACTTCATGGCATTGCTGGCAATCGACCCATAGGTCCGCTCGGTCTGGATGTCGGCGCGGGTCTGGGCATAGACATCGACGTTACCGGCACCGCTGCTCGCCGACATCGAATGCATAGCCTGGCTCATCGCGTTGATGGTGAGCGTCTGCTTGAAGATATCCGTGGCGCTCGCCGAGACCCCGGTCAGGTACTGGTACGCAACCGGCAAATCGGCAAACAGCTTGGCCTTGGCAAGGGTCGTCGTCTGGTTGGGGTAGAGCTGACGTCCGAACACCATGCCCATGCTGTCGACGAGGTTCGCCCACTGGGCATTGAGCGCGCCATAAGCCTCGCGGCAGGTGACGATGTTGGCGGTCACCGCGCCTGTACCCGCATCACGGGTGAGAAAGCGCTGCGCGCGCGCCTGACTGCCCGGCGCGATCGTCGACCAGATGTCGCCGCTCTCGGCCAGTTCCTTCATCGAATAGCGGCCGAGCAGCACGTCGTAAAAGACGCATTGCCGGAAATGCTCATCGAGGTTGGCCGCGAATTCCGGGTCGGAGATGCGCAGCGAGCGCGTCGCATCATAGAGCCGCGCGCCGTAGATCATCCCGTTCTTCGAGTAGTTGAGATCACCGGGCAAGGCGAACACGACCTCGGCCGACCCTGTGAGGTAGTCGCCGACCTGGCTGGTGAAGCTCGCCATCAGCGCAAGGCCGAGCGGCACATTGCTGACAGTGGCTGGTGCAAGACCTGGGTTGATCCGGTCGGTGACGCGCACATCAAGCCGCGGCACCATCAGGCACGAATAGATCAGCGTTGCGCCAAGGAACCAGTTGATCCAGGCGCGCCAGTCCTGATTGAACGCCAGTGTGATCGCTGACAGGGCAAGGCCCATGACCATCACGACCTGAAGCAGGCTCTTGTAGCCGCCATTGCCGGTCCATGCCGCCACCGCCTGAAAGACGTTGACGAGGTAATCGCCGCCGCCAACCGTGAAAATCTCGACCATGGTGCTGCGCTCCTCGCGAGGCGGCCTTGCGGCTGGGTGTGGGGATTACTGGGAGAGCGCGCGCGACTGCACACCGCGCGACCAGTCGAGCGAAGCCGACATGCCGGGCGACATCGAGGCGGCGAGCACATTCTCGATGAAGGCGGTCTTCTCGATGATCTGCATGATCGCCCCGACCTTGAGGTGCGTGTTGGCCTGCCGGTCTGCCAGCGCCTGCCGCACGACATTGACCTGGCCTTGCCACATCGCGATCTTGGCTTCGTCGGCACCGATAAAGCTCGACATTGAGCGGCCGGATTCACTCACGATCCGGTCGAGCACCGCGAACAGCAGATCGACACTGGCGATCTCGGCGAGCGTCTCGCGGTCGTCAGTCGGCATGCCGCGACCATAGGCCGCCTGCACGGTCAGGATCTTGTAGAGCGGGATTGATGCGACCTGCAGCAGCTCCTTCTGCGCCTCGGTGATCGGGGTGTCTTCGCGGATCGCGTCCACCATCCCGGCGATGAGTGCCGCGACGCGTGGGCGCAGGGCCTTGGAAGCCGGCAGGCTCAATGGCTTGAAGCCGGGGTCGAGGCATTTGTCGGGCTCGTCGCAGTCGTAGATGAGCACATTGCTGCCGCCACCGGCACCCGGCGCGCCGTCGAGTAGCGAGGTGACGAGGGTCGAGGAGGCATCGCCAGCGATCGGCACGAACTTGCCTGGCTGATCGTCGGTGGGCGGGATGTAGATGATCGTGCCGAGCAGCGTCATCGCATATTCAGCGAGTTCTCGGTCGAAGTTGCCTCCGGGCGAGAAGAAGGCCGACTTCTTGAGGATCGTCCAGGTGTAGTTTCTGGCGACGCCCGGATTGACGTCGTCGTACTTGCCCGAACCCTGCGCCGTGGTGCTCGCCCGCTGGCCCCTGGTGCCGCAGCCATGCTTGGCTGCGGCATAGTCGGTGAAGATGCCTTCCGAGTTCCCGATCGCCTCGCAGATCGCCTTGTCAGCGAGGTCGCCCTTCGGCCATATCCCGCCCACCAGGCCCTGCGCCATTTCGCAGGAGTTGATGTTGAGGTTGTTCATGAGCTGCGCCTTTTGGGCAAACTCCTGCATGATTTTCGAGCACTCGGGGCAGACAGTGTCGATCGCGAGGCTGAAGGCGAACCCGACCGCGTTGTTGGCAACTGCCTTCATCATCGCCACGATCTCGCTGGCATTGATAAAGCTGAAGGAGCCGGCAAATATGTCGATGCCGCCGCAGCCGGCACGCGCGCGCGGCAATTGCAGGTTGGCAATGTTTGTCGTCTTCTGGGGGAAGCGCGTCCAGACATTGCCGAGGCTGTAGTAGCCTGCTGACTGACCCTCGAATGCAGTGGGGCCCGTGACGTTGGACGCCCCGCCGACATCATCGAGGAATGCGTCCATCGAGCTTCCGACATCGGCAGATGTGCTGGTGAGGGGGAGGGTGACGGCGAGCAGTGCGGCAAGAGCCTTGGCCTTCACCCCATGCCTTGGGGTGACGCGCTGATGTGACGGCTCGGGGCCGTTTGGTTGGCGCGAGGTTTCAGTAGTCACGGCCAGCTTCCTTCGATGTGAGGAGATAGATGCGGTCCTGAAGCTCATCGGCGCTCATCACGCCGTAGCCGATCGGGATGGGACGGTTCTTGAGCGCATCCCACAGCACAACCGCCGGGGTGATCTTCGGCTCGAGCCCGAGCCGCGTGCGCTGATTGGTCTCGACGGTGTATCCGGGGAAATGGCGCGACGGACCGCCATCGGTCGAGATCGCCCGCACCGTGATGCGCCAGCGCGATGACACGCCCTGAACGATCGGTGACATGACCTCACAGGCGCCGCAGCTCTGCGCGAAGAAGTAGAACAGCCCGTAGCGCTGCGAGAGCCGGGCCATCGCCGCATCGCGCTCCGCGCTGCGATCATCCTGCCACTGGCGCTTGCCGAGCGTCGAGACCGGGCGCTGCAGCGTGTAGTCGAGGTCGGGATCCTGCCAGATCGCGCGCTGCCAGACATCGCTGAACAGCGATGCCCGGTCGAGCTGCTCGCGCTGGAAACGGATATACGCGGTCACATTGGCCGGGGTGGGCTCGAGGATCGCCCTGGCCTTGAGCTCCCGCAAGGTTGCGGTCACAGCATCGAGCTGTTCGGTCGCACTTTCCGGTTGCTGCGGGTTTTCCGCCTGGGGCTTTTCGGGCTTGGGCCGGGCGCAGTAGAACCAGTAGCCGAGCTTGCGCTCCTGGCAGTAGAAGCTGTCCTGCTGCTCTCCGGTCTCCACGACTGGCGGTTCTGCGGCCCGCAGCGGCGTCGCCGCGGCGGCGGCAAGAAGGGCAATGCAAGTGGCGAGCGGCCGCAAGGCGGCCCTAGTTGCTGGCACGGGCATAGTAGTCCTCGATTTTCTGCTGGAGATCGCTGGCTGCCGTAAGATCGTCGGGAAGGCGAGCAGCCTCGGTGAACTCGGCATAGACCTCGCCGAAGTCCATCTGGCTGAGGTCGAGCCGGGAAAACTCGTCGAGCGTGAAGCCGCGGCATTGCTCGGTCTTGGGTTTGCCCCACGGCTTGTTCAGCTGCCTGCGCCCTTGCTCCTGCAGGATCCGCGAGAGCTTGGATTCAAAACAGCAATAGGCCTTCTTCTTGGTCAGGCAGACGCCGAGAAAGCTGTCCGAGCAATAGGTGCCGACGTACGCGCACAGGCCCTTGGCATCGCGCTCGTGCAGCAGCATTTCCTCGCGGCTGCAGCCAAGGCTCACAAGCAGCTGGATACCGGGGATCAGCGGAAAACCCTTGCCCTTGCAGCAATTGAGCACGCCGAAGACCTTGGAGGAGCAGGTGTTGCGGGTTCCCTTGAACAGGGTGAGCGTGTCGGGATCGAACTCGCGGCGGGCCTGGTCCATGGCATTGAGGGCAACAACGGCATCCTTGAACTCGTCGTTCGCCTCGCGCTCGATCGTCTCGCATGAGCCGTCGATGCAATAGACATCGCCGTCACAGATGAACTGGTTGGGGCTGCCGGGCTGATCGGGAACCGGGCAATCATAGACCCGCTCCCAGGTGCGACAGGGCTCGCCCGACAGGCATTCCTCGCCGACAAGTCTGCAGCCGGGCGTTGCTTCGAGTGCACTGCAATCCTGCGCTTCGACGAATTGAGCGCAGGTGAACTGCCGCTCCCACGCCCAGCAGGGCTGTGTCACGGCAACGCCATCGATGATCCGGGTGACCGGATCGCTGTCAGTGCAGGTTTCGCTGGTCTGGCGGCAGTTTCCGTCCGTTGCGAGACCTGAGCACTGCGCCTCGTCACGGTTGGTGCTCACGTTCCGCACGATGACGGTATCCTGGAGCGGGGCGCCCTGAACCGGGGCAGGGCAGGACATCACGCTGATCGGTGAGCCCGGTTCAGCACAGAACTCGCGGCCGCCGAAATTGGCCCACTGCAAGCACGGCCCGTCAATCCAGCCCGTCCGCTCGCAGCTCGCCGCATGAAACCGTGTGCAATCTTCCTCAAAGCCCGAACCGAATTCGCTGCACCAATAGATGTAGCGGGTCTCTGTCTCGACCGCGACGTTGAGCGGGATCGCACAACTGCGCGCCTCTTCGCTTGCCGTGTAGCCGACATTGCAGGTTGCCATGTAGCGCGCGCCCGTTCCGCCGCCAGGGGGCAGCGGGACGCAGCGGCCCTGCGAGCCGCTGACGCTCATGCCGCTGGTAAAGGCGAGCGGGTCGGCACTGATCTGCCCGCTGTGGGCAACAACAGCTTCGAGGTCCTCGGGCGTGAAGCGCGCGCGTCGCTCCATGGAATCGCGCATGGTGCGATAGCCGGTGTTGGCATTCGCCTGGCTTGCCGCGTCGCGCTCCATGCGCGCCGGATCATCGAAATAGAGGGCTTCGGACGGCGCGCTGCTGAAGTTCGGGATCCGGTCAGCATCGGGGCGCGTGGTCGCCGCGCTTTGTGCAGCACCAGCCTGCTCGCGCCCGAATGCCTTGCCCTCGGCCTTGGCCGCCTCGGTGGTGCTGGTGCCCTGAGGCGTAGTCTGGGCCTGTGCGGTGGGTGCAAGGCACGCGATGAGGACAGCGGGAATGATGAGGAGCCTGCGCATCATGGTCCGGTCCTTTCAAGGCGGCCAAGATATTGGGAAGCGATGCGCGCAGCCGGGCCTTGTCCCCGCGCGATGGTTTCGAGCGCGAAGGCCGGTTTCACATTGCCGCTGATGCGATCATGCGGCGGGACCGTCGTCTGGCAGTCGAACCCGTCGCACAGGTCAAAGTCGCTGCTCGCGACCACATAGGTCGGGACAGCGGTCACATTGAAGGCGCGGAACAGGCGGGGGTCGATCCCCACCTGTCCCAGCGCGTCCTGATCGAGCGCGAGCTTGCCGAGCGCCTCGGTGAAGGCCTTGGCGCTGCCCTGCGGAAACCCGCGCAGCGCGACGACCCCGCCAGCAGCATTCACGTCGCGGATCATCTGTTTGAGAGCAGTCGGCGGCATCGACAGCGACGCGAAGGCAATAAAGCGCGGCGCTTTGCCGAGTTCGCTGGTCGCCATTGTCCCGGCATCGACCACCATCCGATCGAAATCGAAGATGTCCTGCGAGGGTGGCTTTGCCGCCGCTCTTGCCGCCTTCGTGTAGTTCTGGCCATGCGCCTTAGCCGCCCGCGCATTGGCATCGGCCTCTTCCATAAGGGCCTTGGCCCGCTCCCGCGCAGTGGCAGCCAGCGCCTCTGTCTCGCCCGCATTGGTCTGAGCCCTCGCGCGAATGGCAGCGAGATCGAGCTCGGGCTCGATCGACTGTGCGGCGGCACCGGCAATAGCTGCGAGGCTTACGAGGCTCGCGAATACAGCAAGATGAAAGGGCTTCTTCATAGCGCGCAGCAATTCCGTTTGCGCCAGACCAGGTAGCCCATGTCCTCGCCAATGGCGGGATAGACCTGTCCTGCTGACATGAAGGTGGTGGAGGCCCCGATCGGCGCGCAGGCATAGCGGCCCTTGGTCTGCGGATTGGGGTTGGTGGCCTGGAAGCGGTATTGCTGCTTCCTCATCACCGGCATGAGGTACTTGCCGCACAGTCCCTTGCTGCCCATCGTGCCCCAGGCGACGAGCTGGCGGTGCAGCTTGTAGGAGAAGCGCGACAGGGCAAGGCGCGAGGCCTGGACATGGCCGATCGTCGCCGAGACATTGCCATTCAAGGGATACATCGTGCCCTGGCACCCGGCGCACCAGAACAGATCATCGCTTGGTAGCTTTGACGTCGCAGCGACGCAGTCGGCGGCGCAGGCGGCCAGTGCCAGCGGGTTGGCGAAGAGCACGCTTTCGGGATTGATGATCGCGGTGAGCTCGCTGTCCTGCCACAGCGGATCGATCTCGCTCACATAGAGAATGTCGACCGAGCCTGCCTCAAGGCACAGGAAATCGGCGACGAGCTCCATCCAGTAGATCAGCGGGTAGGCGTACCAGTGGACATGCCACTGCGAATGGTACTGGGTAGCGCCGCCCACCGCCGAAGGCCCGGCTATGGTCTTGAAGCCGATATCGAAGCCGGGATCGATCTTCATCCCGCCCAAATTGACGAAGCACCACGGCTTCATGCTGACATCGGCAAGTCGCACCGGCTCCCAGAAGCCCATCGCGATCCCGGGCCGGATACCGCACAGGCAGACCGGAAGATCCGGGTTGTCGGGGTCCGGACGGTTCGATGGCCAGATCTTGAGGCTGCCAACCGAGATTGGGAACAGGCACGACCAGCAGATGTCGGTGATAGGGTTCACGAACTTGCCCGTGCACTTGCCCGGACCTGCATCGGCGCGCGCCGGCGCGCCGAGGCCCAGCATCAGGAGCGCGCTGCAAATCCACGTCAGGAAACGATTTCTCCGGGTCATGATGGCTTGCGCTCCCGAGGTTTTAGAGGAACCTCGCTGACGCGCAGCACGCGGCCCTGCTGCTCGACCACGGCGGGTACCGTGTGGATACCGAAGTGCTTCACGAGCGTCCCGCCCTGGTCGAAATAGAAGCGGCGCTGGCGGGCTTTCATCAGTGCGAGAGGCGCGCCGCGCACCAGAATGAACTTGGCCGATGTGGTCCCATAGCGCTGGCTCGCCCAGACGATCTGCGCCGGGTCGTCGCCGTCGAGAAACACCAGCGAGCTGCGCAGGCGCACAGTGTCGAGCGGATTGACCCGCGTGCCGGCCGCAATGATGATGCGGCCCTTCTCGTCAGCGATGTCCCGGTCGGCGCTGATCGTCGGATCGAAGTCCCAGCTCCTGGCCGTCACGGCGTTGGTGATGCCCGCGACCGGCTCGGGACGATTGACCCGCGCGATCGTGCGTTGCTTCAATTGCTCATTGAGCCGCGCGGTATCGCCGCTCTTTTCAAGGTGGGTCAGCCGCGCTTCGATCTGGGTAAGGAGATCGGGCTCGATGACGGGCCAGAGCGTGCCGTGCTGGCCATAGTCGCGCGCGGCAGCAGGCACGCTGCAGGCAAGGCATAGCGCGGCGGAAGAGAGAAGCGCCTTCACAGGATCGGCCTCCCGACCCCGAGGATGCGTGATTTGCAGACCCATCCGATCGCCGCATAGCGGCTGTCGAAGCTGTCCTTGTGCGGCGTGGTGACGAAATAGCAGCCCTTCGGCACTGTTCCGGTTGGGCCCAGCGCGAGCGCCTCGCCGCGGCGGCTCACCGGTTTGGCCGTCGCCACGAGGTGTCCGTTGACGAAGAATGCGCGGTCCTTGCGGGTTACGTCATCGCCGGGCATGCCGCTCACCATCTTGCCGAAGGGCTTCGGCTCCTTGCCAAAATGCGCTTGGAGCAGCGGCGAAGGCGGCGGGACGAACAGGATGATGTCGCCGCGCTGCGGGACCGCGCCTTTTGTGGTCCAGAGTGCCCAATAGGGCAGGCTCGGGCTCGCATTGATCATCAGCGCATGGCCCTTGCCAAAGGCACCGAGCGCCGTGACCGCGAGCGCACCTGCGCCAAGGCCTGCAAGCAGCACAAGGCGGCGCGCGGTGGCCGAACGGGTGAGGATCTCAGGGCTGCGCATCGCGAACGCCTGCCACCCGCCGCGCCACATCGGCGCGGACACTTTCGGTAAGGTCGGGCGCACTGCCCGACACAACTGCTTCCGCGACCAGCACGGTCCGACCGTCGCGGCCCAGCGCCTCGACCGAGGCTTCGACCGCCTTCAGGTAGAGCTCGACGTTTTGCTTCGTCTCTTCGGGCGGTCGCCCGGCGCGCGCCTCGGCTTCGATGAAGTCGCCCATGATGCGGCTCAGCTGAACCGTCACCACTTCGCGCTTCTGCAGCGTAAGCAGCGCCTCGGTGGCCCAGACACCCCAGAGGGTCGAGCCGATCATGCTTGCTCCGAGCACGAGGGCAATCGGGTTGATTGCGGGCAGCCTGCCGCGCAGGCTCTTTGTTGCCAATATGTTCTTCACGACTTTTCTCCCGAAAGCTCGTTGTTCAGATCACGCAAAAAGCGCGGCAGGCGCCAGGCGATCAGGACCGTGGCCAGCCCGATCAGCACGACCTTGACCTCGCCAAGGAATGCGACCTGCCGGGCATGATCGGCTGCAAGGAAGCGCTCGGCGATGTTGGCGAGCTGCGCAAACAGCAGCCCAGCGTCCCCGCCGGACAGGGCAAGGAAGAACAGCAGCGGCACGCCCAGGGCCATGAGATAACTCGAGGCGATAAAGCCGCTGGCCTTCAGCGCGATGAAGCATAGGTCGCTGGCGCGCTGCCGCCACGTGCGTTTGGGCGAGGATGTCCCCGGTGCTGTGTCTGGCTGGGGGAGCTCCGGTGCTTGATGCGCCGGGTCGACGAGATGGAGTTCCATGCTTTCTTGGGTCCCTTGTGATGTTGTGAGGGCTATTGTTCAGGACCGGCCAAAGGCGATTTGCTCGATCGCGTCGGCCAGCTGATGCCCGCGCGCGACTTCGGCATCGATGGCCGCAAAGGTCTCGGGCGAGCTTGAGAACAGGGTGGCCGAGTACTCATCGAGCACCAGTCGGCCGATCGCTTCCACCTCGGGGCCCTTGATAAACACCTCGGAATAGTCGCTCCCCGAGCGCTTGAGGCTGCGGATCAGCGTCTCTGTCCGGTCATCCATGTCGAGGCGTTTGCTGGCCTTGAAGTCGGCGATGGTCTCGGGCTTCTGCTGGAGGATCAGCATCCAGTCGCTGTTCTCGAGCGCGGCCGTCGCCCCGTCGGACTTGTAATAGTCATTGAGGGACTGGGTCGCGGTCGCCAGCGCGCCGCCATATTTGCGGCAGGTGCGGGCATAGGTCTCGACGAACTCGCCCATCGACCCACCCTTCAGCATCGACCATGCCTCATCGATCAGCAGCAACTTGCGCACCTGGCGCGGGGTGCGGGTCATCGCCTGGCTGGTCATGAACATGATCGCCGAGAGCACCACGGCACGCAGTTCCTCGCGCGCCGAGAGGTCGGACATCTCGAAGACCGTGAAGTCGCTGTCGAGCGCAAGGCTCGCCTCGCCCTCGAAGAAAGCGCCGTAAGTCCCGCCCGCCATGTAGGGGGCAAGCGAGGTCGCAAGATCGCTCGCGATTTCATGACCGACGCTGGCAAGCGCTTCGCCGACGCTGGTAACGGTGGCGGCGCTGCCAGCCTCGTTCCACACCGTGTTGACCGCGCGGTCGATGAGCCCCCGCTCGATGTCGGTGAGCTTCGCCGAGTGGCGCGCCATCTGGCCGATGATCGCCTTCACCATCCCGAAGCAGTCGAGCCGGTAATCTTCGTCCTCGGCCGCGCGGTCGGCATCAATCATCGAGAAGGGGTTGAGGCAAAAGCCCGCCTTCATCGTGAATTCGACAAAGCGGCCGCCCTGGAGCTTGACCGAGTGCTCGAAGCTGCGGCCATCATCGATCACCACCACCTGCGCCCCCGCACCGCGTAGCGCGGCGCACATTTCCTGAAGCAGCACCGATTTGCCCGATCCCGACTTGCCGCAGATCGCGACATTGTGGTTACCTGCCTCGTTCTCGAAGGGGGACCAGAAGAAGGGTTGCCCGCGTCTGCCGATGAACAGCAGATGCGGATGCGCGCCGCCGAGATATTCGCCCTGCATTGGCGCCATGTTGGCGGCGGTGGTAGAGAGGACGGTCTTGAAGCGCTTGAGGCGCTCCATATCCGTCGCCAACCCGTCGGCCAGCGTCATCGGCATGGCAGCCAGTAAGCCCTGGATCTGCAGGAAGCGCTCGTCGGCAAGATCCCAGCCTGCCGCCTTGTAGATCGACTTGATAGCGCGCTCGTCGGCATCGCCGCGCCCGACCGGCGAAAAGGTCGTGAGGCCATAGAACACCCGAACGAGCCGGCGGCCTTCCTGCAGTTCGGCCTGCACATGCTGCCATTCCGCCGCCTGCTCGCCGATCCGCGGCAGGAAGCGCGCGCTGCGCGTCTCGGCAAGGCTGGTGGTGCGCATGAACTTGAAGCCTGCCTTTGCGACGGCCGCTTCCTGATCGGGATAGACGAGACACAGCATGGTCGCTGCGGGACAAGGAAACCGCAGCTTGTCGGTGAAGAGGTCGCCGATCAGCCGCGCGCATTCCCACGGAGCCCAGCGCGACGGCGTGTTGCGCACGCCGAAGTGGCGGACATCGAAGGCGTCGGGGTAGATCGTGCCGATCTCGGGCACGCCGTCGTGAAGCTTGCCGGTCGGCCGGAATCGCTCGGTGGCAAGCCGCATCCGGTCTTCCTGCACGATCAGTTCGATGTCGTGGCGGATTGCTTGCGCCGCGATTGCGTCGTGCGGATTATAGGCAAGGGCATCCTCCTGCGGCGCGGTGGTCGGGGAGGTAAGGTCATCGATGATCGCGATGAGGGCTTCGGGCCCGACCTCGACGACGCCAAGATTGAGGGATTTGAGCATGGCGACAAGACCGTCGCGGGTCTGCCGCAATTCCTCATTGCTGACCGCCTTCGAAGCGGGAACGCCAACCGATACGATCACCTGGTGGTGGCGGGCATGGAAGGGCGCATTGGCCGAGCCCGATTGCCACACCAGGCCATAGAGGCGCCTTGCGCGGTGGCGCGCAATCGCCTCATAGACCCCGCCCTGCAGATAGCGCGGCGCAAACCACGGCGCGATGATCCGGCTGATGCGCGGGGAAGCAAGGTGCAGCACCTGCAGGCACGCCCCTGGTGGAAGGCCTTCGGAGAAGAACTGCCCGAGGATCTCGCCCGTGCGCTCTTCGGCCCCGATCAGCGGCGTCACCGACAGCACAAACCCCTTGGAGCGTGCGTTGAGGTAGAGCCGGTTTGACGGATCATAGACCCGGTACGGCAGCCAGTCCGAGAGCTGATCAATCATCAGGGCAGGGCGCGCCGGTTCGGAATGCTCGGCATCGCCCAGAAGCCCTGCAAGGACCCGGTCCACGATCATGTTGAGGCGCTGGGCCATCAGTTTTGCTCCTTCTCGGGCGGTTCGTTGCTGGTGGCTGCGCCGCGCTTGGCCGCTTCGATTGCCTCGATGCTCGGGTAGTTGAGCGGCGCGCGGGTGTTGGAAAGCCGGGGGGCTGGGTCATGCGGTGACGCGGTCGCATGGAGCCCCCCGGCCACCGGTGCATCGGCACCGGTCGCAGTCTCGTCCGCCGGGGAGGGGGATACCGGCGGCGAGACCAACGGGAAGAGATCGGAGTGGTTGTCGGGCTGAATGAGGAGTTCGACATCAGGGGCGCTGCGATCCGACAGCAGCGCGCTGGCCTCGCCCATGCCGTCAGCCGTGAACAGATTGTCTTTCTGCGCAGCGGTTTGCGCCGTGGCCTGCACCGCTTTCAGCTGCCGCTTCAGTTGTCGCATCAGCGGTGGTGTGGCCTGATCGCCGGGCTTGCGGCGCAGCTCCGCCGCCCAGCGCGGGTTCTCGATGACGGCCCAGGCGACGGCCTCGTCGTGCAGCGTTCCCGCCTCATCGACCCGCGCCGGGAACACGATCCTGAGCGTGCGCTCGGATGTGCGTGACCGATCGCCCGCAGCGACGGCCATTGCCGGGCGCGTGGCGTGGAGCGGGTTCTTCTCAGTGGTCATGTCGTTCGTCGCGCGGGCATCAAGGACATGCGAGGGCGCGCAGTTGCCCTTGGGTGCCCGGCACTGGAACGATCCTTCGACATTGGTGCCAAAGGTCGCGCAGGCGCTCGCCATCAGGGCAAGACCGGCGCATGCGAGGAAACGGAAGGGGAGGCGCATGGGTCTATCCTTTTGTCTTGGGGGTGAGCGCCGGAGTGGAGGGACGCAGGAATTCGAGGAGCACGGCTGCCGGGCGGTAGCCCTCGAGCACTGCGCCGTCGGAAGGGCGAACGAGGACCGGCGTGCCGGTAAAGCCATTGGCCTTGGCGAAGGCCTCGTTGGCATCGAGACCGCTGGTGTCGCAGGGCTTGGGATTGACGAGCGCGCCGCCCGAATAGGCGAGCCGGAGCGAAAGTTCGGGGCGGGGGGCGCACAGCACGCGTTCGGCGTCGCGGCGGCTTTCGGCCCCGAAGATCGAGATCGGCCGTTCCTCGACGCGCGCGCCGATCGCTTTGAGCTCCTCTTCGAGCTTCTTGCAGTAGCCGCACTGGAAATCGGAAAAGACCACGACCTTGGGCCCGTTCACAGGGCCCCAGGTGACCGCGCCATTGGCCGGAAGACCCCCGAGCGATACTTTCCTGGGCGCAGTGCGCGCCGCAGCCTGGGAGGCTTTTTCGGTCGTGGCAGACCGGGGCGCACCCGCCGTCAGGAGGTCAGGGTTCAGTTCAAGCAGCCGGGCCGCCGTCAGATCCTGACGCGCCTCCATGTCATAGACCCGCCCGATCACGAGATAGCGCGCCGCCCGGTCGACGTAGAACAGCGTCGATTTGGAGGCGACTTCGCACAGGCCGCCGAGACCCTCGCAGGCGATCTGGTCGATCGGGGTCTTGGGCAGGCGCAGCTTGAGGGCGGCCCGTACGGTATCTGTATCCGGTGCCTTCATGGGCGAGGCGAGGCTGGCGACAGCCCAGCCTGTCGCCGCCGAAAGGGCGATCACCCCGGCGATTGCGGCTGCAGGCTTGATCCAGCGCATGCGCCGCTTGTGGGGGAGGGGGGTGGTTTCAATGCTCATTGGGAATTCCTCACGAAGACGCCGTCGAGAAACACGATCTCGACCGCGATGCCGGTCGGCATCTCGACGACGGGTTGGTATTGTTCGGCCCGCTCGATGAGGTAGCGGCTGACCGTATCGGCAGCCTCGCCCGCACCCTGACCGAGGCCGCCCGCCAGAATGTCGGTGGCCGAGAGCTGCTGGCGCTGCTGGCCCGTGCCGACCTGGCCGGCAAAGATCCCGTTGGCGTTGGCCGAGAACCCGCGTCCGAACCCGCCGACAATGCCGGCGAGCAGCGCCTGGCTGACCAGATTGCCTTCGCGGCTGACGACGCGTCCGCGCACACCGGACTTGCCGGCAAAGCTGATGAAGCCCTTGACCTCGCTCACCGCAACCCGGCCCCCGGGCTGGTCGCAGGTCATGCGGGCAAGCTTCACATAAACTTTCTCGGACGAGAGATCGCCGCGCGCGGCGCCATTGACGATGCAACCTTCGATCCGGGTGGTCAGGACCTTGCCATTCTGCATCACCGAGCGCGCTGGGCCCGTGATCCGCAGCACCACCGGGAGCGGATCGGTCTGGCTCGACACCCCTGCCGAGGCATCGACGCCCACGATCACACGCGCCGGCGCATAGGAATTGGGCGGCAGATAATCGGGCGAGTCCTCGACCACCACGGGCGGGGTCTCCGGGCGCGCCGTGCGCGGTCCAGCAGGGCCTGCCTTCTCCGAGGCAAAGCTCATCAGCTTGACCTCGCCAGGCGCAAAGGCGGGCCCGGCGTTCTCGGTCGTTGCACTGACTGACCGGGTGTTCGCTGCCGCACCGCCGCGGGCGTCGTAACCACCCGCCTGCGGGCCATAGGCCGGAGGCGGTGCAGCAGGGATAGGGGCGGGCGGCTGACTGGCAAGCCGGGTTCGGAGCTCGGCATTCTCCGCCGAGATCGCATCGATCGCTGCCTGACCGTCGGTGCGCATCGCCTGGTTTTCGGCCTTGAGCGCTGCGAGCTGCTCTTCGATCTCGCTGCGCGGCACGCTTGCATCGCGCAGCGCCTTCTGCTCGCGGGTCACCGCATCGATCCGGTTGCTGTAGGTCGCAACGAACTCGCGGTTGGCGAGATCGCGGTTGACGATGCCGGCCGTATCGATCGTCTGCGCGGCATCCGGATCACTGCCGGCGGTCTTGTCGTCGCCGCCAAGAATGAACCAGCTACCACCCACGAGGACGAGAGCGCCGATGGCGCCCATCAGGAGCTTCTGGCGACGCGCGGTGCGGGCGTTGAGCTCGGTGACCGGCGAGGGGACAGGGTGTTCCGAGTGCACGTCATGCGAGGCAGGTGCGGGTGCCGTATCGCTCATTGTTCGGACCCTCCGTTCGTGCCGACGATGAAGGCCGTCGTGCTGCTGCCAGGACCAAGCACAGGATTGACGATGGTCACTGCCAGCGTGTCGGCAGGGGCAATGTCGCGTTCGGCCAGCGTCACCTGCGTGGCGCCGCGATTGGCGATGCGGATGACCTTTCCGGCAAGGCTCGCGCCCCGGTAATCGGCGATCAGCTGGACCTCGAGATCGCCCACGCGTGCAGGCGGATTGGCAGACTGCCGGACCTCGAAGCCTTCGACAGCGCGGTCGTTGGCCATCGCCTGGATGAGGCGCACTGCGCTGGTTGAAAGCGGGGTCTCGCGCTCCCAATCCGCCGCCTTGCTCTGAGCAATGGCCGGGTTGGCGATGAAGACCTGGACCGCCGGGATCGGCTCGATCTTGCAGGCAAGCTTGTAGACATAGCCCTTGCGGGTGGTGGCAAAGAAGCTGATCGCCCGCGCCGCAAAGGTCTCGGGGACCGAGACGTAGACGTCGCCGCGCAGCGGCTCGTTGGTCACCGCGAAATCATTGTACGGCGTTCCGCTCGAGATCTTGGAGACGCTGGCGAACTGGTCGTCGATCAGCGCAAAGCGGGTGAGCTCGCGCGCCGAAACCGCGCATTCGATGCTCGAGCCGTCGGCGGCCTGCCGGAACTGGTCTGCTGCCTTGGCGCTGGTGGCGCAGAGAGCGAATAGCGCGGCCGAGCAGAGCGCTGCGTGGTGACTTCGACGTGGGGATTGGCAAGCCATCAATTGGCCTCCTTCATCTGTTTGTCGGTGGGAACCTGGGCAAACCCGGCGAGCGCCAAGCGCAGGCCGCGATAGGTCCAGTGGAAGCGGAACCGGCGATCATCGCTGGCGATGACCTGCGCGCCCACAAAGGTCTTGAGCGTGCCGGTCACTTCCGAGGTGAGCGCCTTGGGATCGACCGTCATCGAGCGGATCACGAAAGCCTGGGTGACGTCCGAGCCGCGCTGTTCGGCAACGATCCGGACGAGATCGGCCTTGAGCTGGCCGTGGCTTGCAGGATCGGCAAGCTTCAGGATCTCGGCCATCCAGTAGTCGAGCCCTTCCGGGCTGCGATTGAGCAGCACGAGCGCCGTATCGCGGGTGACGAGCTCGAGATAGTCCGCCTCGACCCCTGCACTGCTGACGGTCAGCGCGCTTGGTAGGGTCGGGAGCAGAACGACCTCGCGATCCCTTGTGGCGGCGAGGCCAGCGGTGATCACCAGCGCAATACCGAGGCCCGCGCTGGTCAGCGCAAAGAGGTTGCGCTGGCGCAGCAGCGTCTGCTGTCGCTCATGAGAAATGTCGGCAAACATGGGGCTCTCCCCTCAACCTGCAAGCAGGCGGCAGTGGGAAGGCGGCGTCGCCTTGAGCCCGAGAATTCCGGCCGGCAGATACCAATATGCGGCATGGGCTACCCAGGAGCTGGCGCGTCCTGCTTTTGCCTTTCGCAGCGCGAACCAGGCGCCGAAAGCAACGATAATGCCGATAAAGATATGCTGGCTGAGAATGCCCCAGGTGAAGGGGATGATCATCCCGGCAAACTCGTCGATGGTCCAGAAGCCGATCAGCTCCGGATCGTCGAGCCTGCGCGGGATGATATAGGGGTCCTTCATGGCGATGCTGCCTTCCCGTGCCCGATGCGTCAGATGACCGCAGTCACGACCGAGGTGACGATCGGAACACCAGTGCCGACACCGATGCCGACGCCCACCGGGACAGCGACCTGCCCGAGCGAGAAGCGCCCCGAGGCAAGGCCGATGAGGCCGCCCGCCAGGCTGAGGACGGTGATGATCTTGCCGCCCGAGCCTTCGAGGAAGTTGGTGAACTGGGTGAGGGCAGGATCGAAGGTGGTGTCGGCGCCGGCATAGGCTGCGCCTGCCGCGAGGCAGGCGATGAGCGCAGGGATGCCAAGTGCCATGGCCCGGTCGAACTTCGATGCGCGCTGAGCGGGTGCGGCAGCGCGCCGGGGGAGGGTGAGGGACTGCATAAGAGAACTCCGTCTGGGAGGGTGGATCAGCGTTCTTGCGTTCGCTGTGTGTTCTCTATGCATCTAGGAAATGCGTGTAGGAAGTCTGGCGTGCTCAGACTGATCTGCTCCGGACATATATGGACGCTTCGAACTGGGCCTGGCCAGATTCTCCAACAGGATCAGTGGCTATGATGTGGACGATGGTCGATACACATCGTTCAAGCTGTCGGCATCCATCGACGAATCGTGTCCTATGATGAGCTATCCTAGAAACGAGATGTTCTATCTATGTTCTTATTTCTTTCTTATGCGCCGCGTGCACGATATGCCTTCGACTCACATGCTCAAAGACAGGAGTCGTCGCCATGCATCAGTCTGCCCATGATACGAATGCCAGCCTTGCGCGCGTCATCACGCACGCCATCGAAACTGCCGACAAGCCGAAGCACCAGATCGCGAGCGAGGCCGGGATCCACCGCGAAACCATGTTGAAGGTCATGCGCGGTGAGCGCGCGATCAGCATTGACCGCGCTGTGCGTCTATTCGAGGCCTGCGGGGTTTCGCCCCATGCCGTCATCCTGCTAACCTTGGTAGGCGAGGAGGCGCTGGCCTGTGAGTGGATGCACCGTGAAATGGGAGCTTTCCTCGATGAGTTCATCACCAGCCTGCCCGGGCAGCTCGATCGTACTCTCGGACGCCGGGTGGATGACCTGAGGCCGCGTTGGGCTAGCGGCACCTCGCAGCTGGTGGCCAAGCTGCTTTCCCGGCATATCGACGACCTCGCCAATCGAGATATTGCCATGTCACTGACGCGCTAAAGCGGTTCAACTCGGAGGGGGCCAGGCAGACAATTTGACAGGACAGGTCAACGACCGTGAATACTGAACAATCAGCAGGCCAGCCCCCGCGCCTCTTGCGGCTTCCTGAAGTCATGGACAGGGTCGGCTTGCGCCGGTCCGCAATTTATCAGCGCATGAGTGAAGGACGCTTTCCCAGGTGCCGGTCTCTCGGGGCTAAATGTTCTGTCTGGGTAGAGTCCGAGATTAACGAATGGATTGGGTCTGTTGTCGGGACTGAAGATTAGCAGTAATCTGTCAGTGGGCTATAGGATCGCATGTTAATCACTATCCCGCCGACCAAGTTTCTTGGTCGATCACGCGGCGGCTTTACAAGCAAAGCATAAACCCGCCGCGACAGTCAGTGACTGCTTCTCGGCTCCGTCCCGACCGGCAGGAAGACTTTAGATTACGCCGCAGCCGAGCCGCCGATGAGATCCCGGTCGCATTACGCAAGGCGACGCCGGCTGACAAAAGCGATCACGGTAACCGCTTCCGTAAGAGCCTTCTGATCCCGGGCATTCTGCCGATCGTCGAACTCCGCTCAAGCGGCAACGCGCCCGGGCATGCCGATTGTCGCCGCTACCGGGGCCGCAATCGCTTCGTGCGGATTTTCGGCAAGCTCAAGCAATAGGGCCATATAGCTACTCGCTCCGACCTGCCCATCTTCCTTTCAGAGCGTCGTCGACATCGCCGGCCCGCGCCTATGGCTGAAGCCCATGTACACAGCCTGCCCGTGTGAGCACGAAAATCTAACTAGTTCAATATTGGTATGGCCCGAGTTGTGCTGGCCCGCCATTGTCCTGATACGCCATCCTAAAGCAATCTGAGGCATCGATGCACCTGACACGACACCTGCTGTTGCGCCTCGGCATGCTGGCGTTGGGAATGCTTGCGCTCGCGGAGGGGCCCGCTGCCCACGCTGACAGCGCCTGCGGGGCTGGCCAACGAATGGTTGGCGAACAGACACTGGTCAGCGCGGCTGGAACCACCCGTATCCCCGTTTGCGCGCCAGACGAGACGAGCATGCCTGCCGGACAGGCAGCCGCTCCCGAGATTCCCAATATGCCGCTAAATGCCGCGCTGGCCTGGGGCAATTTGCCCGATGGAACTCCGGCCTATTTCTATGTCACGGCACGGCTCAATTCATGGGGTGCAATGAAAGAGGCGGTCGCTGGTTGCGAAGCCTATGGCGCGCTCAACTGCCGCGAAGGGCTGACCGTTGCCAATGGCTGGCTTGGTGTCAGCAAAGCGGCAGACGGCAGCTACTTCGCCGCCTTCGCGCGCAAGAAATCGGAAGCTCATAAGGCCGCCATCGCCCGCTGCGCCCGTGAAGCGAGCGGCTGCTCCGTTTCAGAAATAATCCGAACGAGTTGATGGGGTGAGCGTTTTTCCTGAGAAGTTCATGCGAAGTCTCGGCCTTGGGCTGGCATTGTTAGCCATGCCGGCCATGGCACGCGCTGATATTGGGTGGGTCGAAATCGATGTGACCGGGGCCGCGCCTGAACGGGTTGTGACTTACATGGATCTCGGTAGTCTCAGGCTGCAGCACACGATCCAGCAGGCAGATCTGCTCGCTAATGCTCCGGCTGACAGTAACACCGCCGCGCTGAGCCGGGAACTCTCGAAGACCAACATCTGGGTCTTCAACGTCATGCGTGTGTTCGAAGGCAATCAGCGTACTGTCGAGCTGCGCGACATACATGACATGCGGATGACGATTGATTGCGCCAGCGGCGCGCTTTTCACAATTCGTACTGATCGGATCCGCAAGGAATCGGACTCCTCGAAGCCACCTGCCAATCGGGCGGAAAGCTTCACACGGATCGAGGAGAACCGTTCGGTGCCGACCGGAGAGCGGTGGCACAGTGTCGTGTTCAAGAACGCTTGCAACCAGATGCGCTGGCGTTCCGTCGGAACAGGGCGCACCTGCCTTGACTGGCAGATGGAGCCGTTGGGTATGGAATGCATCGGGATACCGGATCTGGATTATCTTAGGATGATGGCCGGTTACGCGATGAACGATCCGGCACAAAATAAGCGCGTTGGCCGATAGTAATGCGGGCCCCATTGCCCGCCGCTGTGGCTGCGATGCTGCTGTGCCCAGCACGGAAGATAGCGTTTTGAATTTGTCGCTGATCGAGTTGTTGTAGCTCACGCGCAACTTCGGTGTCCTCCGAACGACCGGTGCTTTTGATTTCGGAGGAGTTGCAGAAGGTCAGAATGAACCGGCTGGAGAATAGAGACTGACATGACCTTCCTTTTGAACCAGAATGCCCGCTCCAAGATGGCAGCCGCGACGGTCTTCGCGCTTGCATCCTGTGATGCTGATAATCCGCAATTCGCTGCCGAGCCCACCGATATGATAGTAGCGGCACCGAGCCCGGCTCGACAACCGAATACAGCAGGAGCTGATGGTGCCGATGACCGGCACATTGATGCAGTAACGGAGTCGGATCGCTTGAGGCTCGAGATGGCGGCCGGAGCGTGTCGGAACAGGGATTTCCATGCGTTCTTTCAGGCCTTCGCCGGTTCATCGGCTGTTCGCGCCATTTATACGGCGACCTCAATCAGGTTCGGCGAGGTCGGAAAATCCCGCGTGATTACGCGCAAGCAATATCAGGAGCAGAAGCATTTTCCGCTAGCAACGATCGACAATTACCTGGTTACTTCTGAATCGGCCATGCTGTTCAATATGGAGGGCCAGGATCCTTCAGCTCTTCGCTATACGCAGGTTGAGATCAACCAATCTGACGATAGCCGGGTGCGCGTGGATTGGCTCCCCGGCATCTTCGAGACGCATCTGACCCCGCCGCCTGAAGACTTGCAGGAGGGCCCTGGCGACCTAGTCCAGGAGACGGGATCGGGCGGCTATCTGCTCTTTCGCCCGGCGTCACAGTGCTGGGAAATGATCGAAGACATCAATAATCCGCCGCTCCAGTTCTGATTGGCGAAGGCGCCTCAGGGCCAAACGAAGCGCGTGGCGGTCTTCTCCAAGCCATGTGGCCCACGCCACGATCAAAGGCTGTCAGGTTTCACCCGGTTCGAGGCCAAGATTGTTGACATGACGCCGCACATGAGAAGAATCTTTCTTGTGGCAATGCTTTTGCCGACCGGATTGAGCGCGTGTTCGGCAGATTCAACTTCTGAAGTGAGAGATGAAGTGGATGGCTATCTCACGCCGGACATGAATCGCGAGCAAGCCATTCACGCGGTGCGCCAGGCGGGTTTTGAATGTTTGAAGGCGTCAGGATCAGGCGACGAGGTCTCGGAAACGCGCTGCAGCCGCACCAAGTCCCATCGCCTGCTCGCATCCTGCGTTCAGCACGTCATGCTGCTTCGATCAACCGATCTGGCAAAGGGCCTGGTTGTCATAGTGCCCGAGCCTGTATGCACCGGCCTCTGAACATCTCCGGTCAGTGGCGCGACAGACTTCATGAACCCGATCCGACGCCAGGCATCGGCGTCTCGCGCGCCTCGCCTTCTAGACCCCAACCAGTCGCTTCGTCTCAACTTCTGAGCTTACCGTGCCATTCCCGGCGCTGACTTTCACCGTTGTCGTCAATGTAAAGTTACCGCGCGCCAGATCCGCAAATTCGGACATCAGATCCTGTCAGGCATAGCTGCTCGAAGCTCGTTGCCCTGGGCCTGTCGACAAGTGGTGGAATTGGGAAGATGCGAGACCGGCTGCGCGTACCACCACCCCGCGCGCCGCTCAAGATCTTCGCCAAGGCGCCGATCGGCGGCAGGGCTTGTCGGTATGAAGCCGACAAAGTCCTTGGTGGCTTCGGCAGCCTTCGTGGTTCCGATCTGCCCTTACGCCCTCCTCGTCTGAGCCGGTCAATCGCCAGAGTCTCCCGGCAATTGAGCGTCGTCCGTTTCGGCTTCACCCAACTGCCTGACGTCGAGCCGATAGGTGGTGATGTAGTCGTAGCTGCCTCGGCAAGGATACATGCTCGCGAAGTGAACGAGCCTGAATTTGCCGTCGACCCATACGAATTCTGACACTTCGCCGCAGTCGGCCAATCCTCTCCCACGGCCAAAACTGACCAGCCGACGCTCCTCCTCGCTCCAATCGAGGTCGGGCAGTTCGGGGCGGTTTGCCATATTGTTACCCGGATAAGGCCAGAACTCCGCCTCGCGTGCATCGCCGCTTTCATCGATTACGAAGGGCATCCGCAAGGGGTTGTAGCCCCCACAGGAGGTTGGCAGGATCAGGAGGGTCTGGTCGGCATCGAGGCGAAAAAACCTAGGCGGTTCCTGGGCCGACATCTGTGTGTACCTCTGGCAGGGATCGAGCGCGCGCAATGCCTTGAGGTCGTCATCAGAAAGGATCACAGGTGGACGCGGCGATGGGGGTTGAACCACGATGGTCGGACGTGGCGGTATCGGTGGTGCTATGCTGTAGTCCCATCGTCTATCCCCGGGTGCGGCCATCGAGGATACCGTACCCGTACGATACTGCTCGGCGTCGATGTAGGACGCGGCGGCTCGCCATCCGCGAAGCGAGGCGGAAGCTATGTCCTGACCCTTATCGTCGATCAGCGCGATCCTGGAAGCGATGCGCGCAGCGTCTACGATCTTCTGCGAGGCGACTGCATCAAGATTGACCAGACCATCCGAGCCTGAAACCGGAATGCCGAGGTTCCTGCCATCGATGGCGATCCCGGCGATCCTGGCGGCCGCGCGACGATCAGCTTCTCCGACCAGCGCCATTTGGACCACGGGTGCACTTCGGGGGGCTGGCAACGCCTTAATCGATACGGAAAGGGTGCCATCGCCGATAGGACCCTCGAGGCTGCCATCAGGGCGTTCCTCAGGCAATGACGTGGCATGGCAGGCTCTGTGATTGTCACAGCCCACCACCCAGTCGCCGAATTCCTTCAGGTCGCCCACGGCAAAGGGTGCCGGAGCACTCATTCCGAGTAGGACGGATGCCAACACCAAGTCACTTCACCTCACACCACGTCGGGCTCGGCGCGAGCACCTATTTGTAGTAAGTCAATCAGACGGTTGAGACGCGCGTGCGCAAGAAACTTTGTTCTTGCTTGGAAACAAACAAGTCAGCGCGGTACCTGCACCGCAGTCTGCCAGAAAGGCTTCATTCGTTCGATTCACGGAAGTCGGGACCGCAACACAGCAGCCCGTTTTTTCAGCCCTTCGGAATTCGGTTCGATAGCAAGTGCGGCAACGATGCTCGCATGAGCAGCGTGGATATCGCCACGAGCTTCCTGCGCGTCGGCCAAGCTATCGAGAGCATTGGCAGAACGAGGAAAGGCCAATGCAGTCAGAGAAAATACTGTTTCAGCTTTGTCAGTGCTTCTCTGATTGAGGTAGGCGTAGCCAATGCTATTCAAATCAGATTCTTCGATACTGTAGCGTCTCGGGATCGCCGACATCTCCTGTTCAAACCAACTTTTGACGAGCGCGATGTCTTCAGAATCAAGTTTCTCAACCAAATCCCATCCAATTGGAGCCATAATTGGCGAAACCTCGCGTCCGAGGGCGATCTTTGCCAATGCAGATACGTTGGTATCAACACTATCGTCTTCGCTGTTATTGGTGAGCTGGATCACGGTGACGCGGCTATCGGGAAAATAGGAAAGGTCTGACTTGAATGCCCTCCAATGACCCGCATGGGAAATCCTTCGCATGCCAACAGCGTCGGGCTTCAGGCTGAAACCAAGCCCATACGGCACTTCTTCGCCGTTCAGAAGTCGAGCAGGTGTTGTTGCAAGCTTGTAAAGCCGACGTGGGATGACCCGTCCATCATTCAAGGCATTCTGCCACTTCAGCAGGTCAGACGCCGTAGAATATATGCCTCCTGCTCCGCGAAGGAAGAGCCTGGGCAGCTGATCAACAACGCGGCGGCTGCCATCTGGTGCGGGCTGAAATCCCCATGCTCGACTAGTGCTGAAGTCTGCATTGTCGGGCGTGCGCAGGAATGTGCTTTTCATGCCCAGCCGCTTGAAGAAAGACTGTTCGAGATAGACGTCAAACGGTTGGTCAGCCACATGCTCGACCAAGGCAGCCAATACAATATATCCGGTATTGCTATAGCTATAGCGAGTGCCCCGCGATGATTCTGCTGGCAGGTTGCCTTGTGCCAGCACCGAAATGACATCGCTTCCGGTGATTGGTGCACCATCTGGAGTGCGACGCAGCTGACTGGAGTAATACGGCAGGACTTCGGGAATTCCCGAAGTGTGCGACAAAATGTCTTGAATGGTCACACCATCGTAGGGGAACGTGGGGAAATGGGTCGTGACCTTGTCGCTCAACGAAAGCCGACCTTCAGCTACCAGCTTTAAAACCGCCACGGCCGTGAATTGCTTGGATATTGAGCCAATATCGAAACGGTCGGTCACCTTCAGTGCTGTTGCCTGCTCGTCGCCCGAGTCTCCGACTGCGCCTTCGAAAACAGCTTCTCCATTGCGAGCCACAAGATACACGCCGTTGCAGACGTGCGCCTTGTGGCAATCGCTGAGGTACTCAAGATAGGCTTCACCGCGTTTGGCGTGATCTGGAGCGGCAGAAGCCCCGGCTGTCGCGACTAAGGTCGCACCGACACCCAATAGGAATACGACTTGCAGACGTTGCATTGGTAACCGCTCTTTTTTGTAGTTGAGTGTAAAAAAACGAATAGATCCGGACCGTCGATCAGTATAGGGTAGGGACGAGGCATCGCATCCCTTTCTTCTCCCTAGGCCTTAGCTGCACCCTGTTTGGCTATGCAGAAAAATGACGCCGCTTGATGAAGGCCAATCCCGCGATCGGACATTCTTGGTGTGCTCTAGAGGACCACTTTTTTCGGCTTTTCGCATCGAGGATGGGATCCGAATTTACGATCCCGGTCCACGTCGACCCAATGCAGCGTCAGCACCGTTTCCTTGCCTAGCGGCGCGATAAGCACTCCACTCTCGCCCGGCTGTCGATTAATGAACCGAGCATATTTCGCATTAAGTGCCTGGTTGAGTTCGCCCCGTTCCGACGGACGCTCCATGCCCGAGTAGAGCCGACTTATGCTGGTGACCCGCCATATCATCCTCTCGGGCATTGATGTCGGTAGAAGTGAAACGGTGACTATGGTCTTGTGGCCACCCTCAGAAATGAATGTGCCTCTGAGTCCGTTTGGCGCACAGGCGGCGGTAACGCTCGCCATGCTACCAATGAGTTCGCGGTCGAACTCCCCGACGATAAGGTAGCTGGGTACACCATCTGTACCGAAGCCAGGGAACACTTTTGCGCGACGGGCTCTGTCTTCCTTACGGATCCGGTTCACCCTCTCGGAAGTGTAGGCTACAGTCTGCCAGTCGATCGCGCGGAGTTTGTCCAACCCGTCGCCAATGCACACCTCCTGCACGCAAGGGTGATCGTCAGCAGGCTGCGACACCGCTTGAGATGCCGAGAACATTGCCGCTGATCCGAGTGCGATCATGGTCAGACTTCTCTTCATGTTGCTTCGTTCCAAGTTAGTTTCATGTATCGACACGCAGCGGTTGGCGTTGCAGCGCTATTGCGCTGCAACGCATCCTCTGAAGCTATTGCTGGCGCTTCTCTCCGTTGGTTTTCCGAAGATCAGGAGCAGCCGGCCAGAGACTGTGCCTCATACAACTTTTGCCGGATCTCTGCGAATTGTGAGGTGATCGAGGAAAGGTCGGTGCCAGCCAGCCGAGCTGCAGCTTCCATCCGTCGCTGATTTGCCCCGAGATCTGCCGAATACTTGGCGAGCTGAGTGCAATCCATCGCGGACACGTCCTTTTCGCCAGTGCCCGGCGACAGACCCAGCATACCCGGGTCAAGTGACGCGCAAGCGCTCAGGCTCAACGCGGCCGATGATGTCAGTAATGCAAAAAGTATCTTTCTCATGTGTCGCTCCCGTCCAAAAAAGGGGGTTGGGGCGATACAATTGCACCCTTTGGGTCCCAAGGCATGCCAACAAGTGTACTAGTTCAATGATGCCTTGCGAGAAGAAAAAGCTATCCGCTAATGAACTTTTCATTAAGCTGAGACTATGGTGCCGGCAGGAAACGTATAGCATTCACGGCGATACAAAGTGTCGACATCTATCAAGCTGTGGCGCTGAAGAAGGGGCAAAGTACCAGAAAAAAGCGACGTTTGTGATCCCTCTATAGCACCTATCAAATGAATCTCCTCTCCCTCGACAGGGCTATTAGGACAATCCTGATGAGATCAATCGCGCCACTTTGTGGAGGTTAGGCGGAGGTTGGCCTTGCGAAACGTAAGGTCCAGGCAATGACTGTGACCGCGACAACGAAACTGGAGACAGCAAGCGGTAGGCCGCTGGGTAGCGCACTGCCGTCAAGGCCGGGAAGAAATGCGCTGAAAAAGTCTGCCTGCGTATTCAAAAACAAATGCAGTGCAACTGCGGGAAGAACATTGCCATTTGCCGCTTTCGTGACCATCGCCAAAATCACCGACCATGCGCAAACCCACAGCATATAGCCCAAGAAGGGCGCTGCTCCGGCAAACACTGTATCCCAGAACAAGGGCAGGTGCCAAAGCGTCCAGATCGGTCCGAGCGCCAACCCTGCGAGCCATGTCGGAAACAGCCGCTCGAACTTCGCCAGAAGATAGCCGCGCCAGCCAAACTCTTCCGCAAGCGGCCCAGTCGACAGGTTGAGGAGTGTCAGGCTCCCAAGCCAGATCATGAGGTCAGGGCGCCCGCGTCCCATCAGATCCTCAGGGTGAGAGGCAAAAGTCAGCAGCCCGGCCGCAATTGGAGTGCCCAGCACGAGGAGCAGTGCCTTGGGATCAAAACGGGCCAGAACGGTTCGTTTTGCAAATTCTCCGAGGCCAACAGATCCACCCTCGACATAGCTAGCCGCAAACCCACCCAGACTAACTCCGGCAGGTAGCACAAGAAATGCTAAGGTCGCGGTCAGCTGGTCTCCGCCATCGGCAATCTGCCGTATGACAACCCACCCTCCCCAAGGTATCGCGAAGGCGAAGATGATGAACGTGGCTATTCCGAGCGAATTGCGATCAGGATAGGGTACGCGTTTTTTCAGGAGCGTGGGGACGATCATAAGCGCCCGGCTAGACGACAGCAGGGCAGCAGGAAAGCTATCTGGTGTATTAGTTCAATCACGTGATGGTCGCCCAACGCGTTGCCTGTGTTGCACGAAACTTGGGCAAGCTGCCATTGCCATGCCTCGCCACCAGCAGATGGAGGGCTGCAACCAAGACAGAGAGGCAATTGTGTTTGCGGGCGTCACCGCTGCGTCTCTTGGCCACTTGAACGCGCCCAGTTTCGTTGTTTCTTAATGACCGGCCATTCCCCCAGTGTTGGCGAATCATGGCATGAAGATAGACGAGAGATAGACTTGCACTCTGACATCGTGCGCTACCTGACGACCTAGCCCGGGCATTGATTTAGGTCGCGTTGACAAAAGATTTCAGCCATAGGCGGGCGGCGGCGAGGTTGAGGAAGCTCTCGAAGGAGAGGATGGTCTTGTCGTAGCGGGTGGCGATCCGACGCTGCTGCTTGAGCTTGCCGAACATGCGCTCGACGCGGTTGCGATCCCGGTAGCGGCGATAGTCAGGATGCTCGGGCACCTTGCGGTTCGAACGGGGCGGGATGATCGGCAGGATGCCCCGGATCAGCAGGCTCTCACGGAAGCGATCACCATCGTAGCCTTTGTCTGCCAGCAGCGCCTTGTGCGTAGTGACCGGGATCTCCATCAGCGGCTCAGCAGCGGTGTAATCGGAGGCCTCGCCGCCGGTCAGGATGAAGCCGAGAGGCAGTCCCTGATTGTCGCAGCGGGCGTGGATCTTGCTCGTAAAACCGCCGCGTGATCGACCAAGAGCGTTCGTACAAGCCCCCCCTTTTCCGCCCGCTGCCGAGACATGGCCGCGAACGCTGGTGCTGTCGATCATGTGCTGCCAGTAGTCGGTCAGCCCGAGATCGACCAGCGTTTGCAGCAGCGCATCCCAGACGCCCTGCTCAGCCCAGCGCCGGAACCGGACATAGACCGAGTTCCACTTGCCGTAGCGCTCGTGCATGTCGCGCCAGGGGCAGCCGACCCGCAGCACGTGGAGCATGTCGTTGAGAAAGCGCCGATTATCCCCAGCGGGACGCGCCCAGCGACCACGCTCAGCCGGCAGCAGCGGCCCGATCAGTTCCCACTCCGCATCCGACAAGTCTCCACGACCCATGACTGCTCCTCAAAAAGCAGTCTTGAATCAGAACTCGGGCCAAATGGGAATCCCTTTTGTCAACACGGCCTACCAACACTTTGGTTACGCGGTGTCTTCGCCTTCTTCGCGCTTCCCTCGAGCCTTACGCTTTCCGTCCGGGTCATAGGATTTGATGCACTAGGCCGATCGCGATGTGGAACAAGGCGGAATTCGCTTTTATTTCTGGGTGTATGAAAATGCTTCCTCTTATTGGCCTGACAACACTTATTGCTTCGGGAGCTGCGACGCCCGAGGTGTACTTGTCACCAGCGACTGTTGTTGCGGAAGCCTCGGTTGAGATTCGCGATGATCAGGCAATCCCGGAGTTGGATGCTGCCGTCCAAAACGCCCGCTTTGTTCTTCTTGGCGAACCCTGGCACGGCGATGGAGGAGCGATAGCCTTGCGCTCTGACATCGTTCGTTACCTGTCGACCAGGCATGATTTTGATGTGATCGTGTTCGAAGCTGATTTCTTTGCGATGCATCGCGGATGGCAGGTGGTAGTCAATGGAGGCGGCTTAAAATCTTACGCAGATGAGAATGTTTATTCTTTCTGGAGTCAATCAAAGGCCGCTGAAAATCTCTGGTCCTTCGTCGATGAGCGGCGTAGGAATGGGCACCGAATAGATCTTGCAGGAATGGACACTAAACTTGTTGGTAAATGGAGCCGCGAATTGCTTCCGCAAGAGTTGGTCGAGCAACTGAGCAGGCTTCCTGAAAGCGATCCTCAGGAGGCCGCAAATGCTGGCAGCACGCTGCGCCGGTTGCTGCATCCACATGAGAAACCGCCGGTCACGGAGGATGCATTCTCTGATCTGGTCAAGCACGTCGATACGCTGGCTGCAAACCTTAGAGGGGAAGACGAAGCGACACTGTTCTGGCGACAGGTCGCGGAAAGCCTTAAACGCAACCTCTCGGGCGAATACCGCGATCCGGGAATGGCGGACAACCTCATCTGGCTTGCAGAAAAACTTTATCCCGACCGCAAGATCATCGTGTGGCTTCACAACAATCACGGGTTGACGGACAAATGGTCATTCTACGATAGTGATGATCCCACCATAAAAATGCTAGCAAAGTCTGAAACTAGGCGTTCTATTGGTGAGCGCACCTATGTCGGCGAGGCACTGCGTCGATATTACGGGCCGAAAGCGGTTTATTCGATTGCGACTATATCTTACACAGGCACGTACAGCCGCGACATAATTCCAGCTCTCGTCGGGCAGGCTGCAAACTTTGCCGACCTTGCGGCACTTCCGGCAACGCGACCCGATGCTCTTGAAACGGCTTTGGCTGCGCTAGGCAGAAGGCGAGCGTTTGTGGATCTGCGGAAATTCAAGAATCTGCAGCCTGTCGCCAATCGTGCGATTGATTATTCGCAGTTACCCGAAATAGCGTTTAGACTGCAGGATGGCTATGATGGCCTACTTTTCGTCCATACAACGCATGGACTGAACTCTCAGTAAGCGATAGTGAGCTGATGCCGCTCGCGGTCAGTCGCGGGTTCGTTCGCGCAAGCCCAAAAAGAGCGTGCTGCACAAGGAGGTCGGTATTAAACCGCGATCCGAAGAGGTTTCCAAATCGTTGCGTATGCTGGCCTTACACGTTGAACCCTGCCGCTCGTAGGTTTGCAAAGGTGTTGGCTAGGTTGCAATAAAGATCGCCGTTGTAGGTAAACGAACCTATGTTGCAGGCCGAGCAAAGCTGTTTTTACCTGCTTTTCGATAAGATCGCCCGATCGGGACAACCTGGCCGTCGTCGAGCAGCACTTGACTGGCGCGCTGCTCTACAATCCGCTGACGGTTGACGATGCAGCTGCGGTGAACCCGAATGAAATGCCTCGCTGGAAGCTGCGACAACAACTCTTTCATCGTGATGGTAGCCAACAAAGTTTGATCACCGGCACAAACCGCCACATAATTGCCTCGCGCGTGGACGCAGGTGATATCGTCGAAGCGGAAACGCCGCATGGCGCGATCAACCTTCAGCACAATCTCTTTTGGTTCTTCGCATGCGTCCGGGTTAGTGAGGATACGCCTGCGACGGACCTTGGCAATAGCCTCGGCGAACCGAGCAGAACTCACTGGCTTCAACAGGTAGTCAATCACGTCAAGTTCGAAACCTTCATAGGCGTGCTCCTGATGCGCGCTGACAATAATCGTAAGAGGTGGATTGTGGACGCCGCGCAACAGGTCGAGTCCGCCAAAGACCGGCATGCGGATATCCAGAAGCATCAGGTCGACCGTCTGCTTCTCCAACTGGGTGAGGGCTTCGGAGGCATTCAGGCAATGCGCAACGATCTCGATATCGCCTTCGCGCTCGCATAGGTGCGCCAGCACATCGTGCGCTAGCGGCTCATCGTCGACGATCAGCACCTTCAACACAGAACCAGCTCCAGTTGAAGCCGCGCGCGCCATTCCCCCTGATCCGGTCCGCTGCTAAGTTCGAAGTCAGGACCACAGAGCAGTTCCAGCCGTCGACGCAAGTTTGCAAGGCCTGTGCCCGGCGCGCTGTCCTGAGGTTCACTCCGAAGAGAATTGATGCACTCGAAACAGAGTGTCCGTCCCCGAACTTCCGCTCTGATTTGCACCGTACATGGTCCATCGAGCGGCTCCACCCCGTGCTTGAAGGCGTTTTCGACGAGCATGATGAGTAGCAGCGGCGGCAGGCCGAGCCTGTCCCGTGAAAGAGGCCAGCTGGTTTGCAAGGTGCAGCGGTGCCCGAACCGCAGTTGCTGCAAATCGAGGTAGTTCGTGATATAGGCGATCTCCTCGTCGAGCCCGACGCATTTGGCCTGGCCGCGATAAACCACATAGCGCAACAGATCGGACAGCTTGACGACGGCGCTTGCGCTCTCGGTCCGGTTTCTGAGGCACAGCGCATAAAGAGTGTTGAGGGTGTTGAACAGGAAGTGCGGATTGATCTGCTGCTGCAGCAAGTAGAGTTCGGCCCGTACCGTCTCATGCCTGGCGCTGGCTTGAGTCTGTTCGGCCTGCAGCCGCTCGACTATCAACAGAACCGGGATCAGGATGGCCGTCAGCCAAATGGTGAACCGGTAGTTGATCGGATCGAAGGGATTGTGGCTTTCGGACGGGGTTAACGTCCATTCTGGGATGTTAAGTGGCATAGCGATGCCAATGGTGGCTGCCAATGGCGTAGCCAAGACCACACATCCGACCAGTGCAAACGCAAAGGGCACAATACCCAGCTGCCGCAGCACACGCTGCACCATAATGTAGCGGCACACCCAGTACCATCCGAACAAGACGCCAGCCATTACAGTGAGCTGCGTCATATACCACAAGGTCTCGCCAGGTTCGGACAGGATACGCTGCCCGTCAAACCAGGTGTCCAGCGGCTGGTTGCGCACAGCGTCTGGGGTAGATGCAAAAAGTGAGGTGCAGATCAGCACCCACAAGATCAGCAAGATGCCGATCGTGCCGTCGAGCGTGATCGGCACCCGAAGTATCGGTGGCCCGGCTGCAGTCGATCTGTCGCCGCGTGTTCGCGCATCTGGGTGCAGCGCCAGGAAAATGAGGCTGCATCCCGCCACCAGGCCCCATTCCCATGTCGCGAGGTTAAATTTGGGCGCGACTATGCCGAGAATTGAGGGGTAAGCCAGTAGGCCGGCCAGCCAGATGAATATCGCAGGCCATAGAGGCCAGCGACAGGCCGCAATATGAGCGCTCAAAGCCGGTAAGAGGAGCGCTCCGGTTTGGCCGGTATGTTTGGCGAATGCGCTCCATGACACGTCAGCGGCGGCCAATTGATCAGCCAGGCTCACTATCAGCCCCGCCGATATCACAGGCAACGAGAGAAGCAGGAAACGGCTACGCGTCAGATCTCTGAACTGCTCCACGTGCCTTCCCCGATGCTCCCTCGTTGAGCCTTGGTCATAGAGCTGTCGGAACGGAAGCCAAAGATGACGAATGGGGGAGTTCTGCTGATAAACTGCAATCGCCGGTAGCTGGCGAATGTTTGTCACGGCAATGCCGCCATCGATCACTGTGCCGTTGCGTGGACCTCAAGCCGCAGGCAGCGAACTTGCTGCAAAGCGGAGGATAAATGCAGGAGTCGCTCCTACTTGGTGAGGCCTGTTGTGGCGGCGTTGAAGCGCTGGACGGGACCGATTTGCTGGCTGGAAACTTCGGCCTTGCCGGTTCCAGATTGCCAAGCAAGTTCACGCTGGTACGCCCCCTGGCGTCAGACCAGGCACCCGACCTTGGCATAGGCCCGCTCGACGCAATCGATCTTCTGACCAACCCCGTTGCAGTAAGCTCCAGACCGGATCCCTGTCTTGCAAAGGGGCCGGCGCTTCCGATCAGGCCTTGGCGGAAACCGTCGTGGCACTGATGCTCGGTCGGCGCCACGGAAATCAGGGGCCGTATTCGTCCATGGCCCGGGAGGCCGGTTTTTGCTCATGCCCCCCGTCGACGCCGGAGCAGTCTTTCGGATTGCCGCTCCATCCTGCAGGCGTAACCCACGATTCTGGCACTCAGCCTTCTTCGCACAGCGCGGACAGCCTTCACGTGGAGCTTGTGGCGTTAGCCGAGACGCTGCCGCTGTTCCGTGATGCCCTTACGCAGTTGGTGGAGCGTGTGTGCCCTGGTGCGAAGGTCTTCCACGCCGATTCGATGACCGACTTGGCCGGTCTGGCCGAACGGGGCTTTCACCCTGATCTGTTCCTCATCGATCTGGCCTTGCCCGGAATGATGGCCGGCCTTGCTCTATCTCAATTGCGCAAACAGCATCGCAGGGCAGCGATCGTCACGTTTGCTGCCGATGACGATATCACTTTGATCATGCAGGCGATGCAATCGGGCAGTGACGGGTTCGTTCACAAGGGTGCGGCACGCGAACAGTGCATTTCAGCGATTGGCCGGATTCTGGCCGGCGAGTTCGTTATCGCGCAGAAGGGCAATGCGAGCGGGCTCGCGGCGCACGCGGAGAAGGCCCCGATCGTGCTTACCGCTCGTCAGAGCGAAGTTCTTGCGCTGCTGTCCGAAGGGGCCTCCAACAAGGTCATCGCCCGGGCGCTCGGCATCTCTCATCTCACCGTGCGCCTGCACGTCTCCTCTCTCCTGCGGATCTTCGGCGTCAGTCGCAGAGATGATGTGGCGCCCAAGGCACGTGCGATCGGCATTTTCGAGCATCCGTGATGCTTTAGGCGGGCTGCGAAGGCCGTTGGAGCCAGACGATCATTGATCTGCATGCAGGCCGGATTCGCCCCCCAGGTCCCAATCCGTCACAAGCGATGCAGCTTTAACTTAACGTCGTAAATTGCCCGTCACCGCTTCATTTTGCGACACGCTTGCGGCCATCACAGATGGTCTGAGGTCCGAGCCTGCGAATGGCACTGCGCTTATTCATCCACCTCGACCAGATCAGTGGTCAACATCGGCGATAACTCGGCATTGCCTGCGTATGTCCCGCTGGTTGCAAATTCGTCGCCTAGCCCGGCTCGCAGGCACCCGCCGCTTCTGCTGACCTATTGGAAGCCTCGACCTCTTATGAGCGGCATGCAACCACAGGATAGGTGTCCCTCGCCGCACGCCCGGCGAAGAGCGGGCACTCACGCCAATCTGCCTCAGTCGAATACACAACCAAGACCGGTGAGCTGATCCTCGAGCGGGTTAGACGATAGGAAGAGCGCGGCGACCTGCTTGCGCATCGAGGGCACGACATTGGCAGTGATGGCGCTAGTGAACTCAATGGACCTGGCAGGCGTACGGGTCGCTTTGCTTCGGTCTGCCATACTCTTGAGCGCGTCAATGAGAGGCTTGTCGCCAAACCTTGACCGGGCGCAGGCGAACACAAGCGTGGCGCGCGAATACATGTCTTCACTGGCTTCCGCATCGATTAGCGGGGCAACAGGCTGATCCGCTTCGAGTCTCGCCTTCCGATAGCGATCCCGTTCAAACCGGACCAGCGCCTCCATTGCTCGTTTGCCATACCGGCGCTCGATCATCACAAGTTCAGCGTACTTTGCCAGCGACTCGACCAGAAAACCGCGTTCCTCGGCGACTCCGTGTCCGAGCAGATGTCCGAACCATTGGTGCGCGGTCTCATGCGCGGCGCGGCGATAGACCTGGCTAAACCCGGCACCAGGTTGTGGCTCGGCGCGAAAGCCGAGGCGGTGCGATATCTCCATGATCTGGGGATAGGCATAGCCGCTTGGCCCAATGTCAGGAATGGCGACAAGTCGCAGGGCATTGCCCGGATAGGGTGCGATGTCACGCCCCAGCCAGGCCAGCGTGTCACGCATTGCCAGAAGATTGGGATCATCGTCTTCGAGGCTCTCGGGCGAATAGGTCTCGATCGTCAAGGCGCCGGCTGTCCAGACCTGCGGCTTCCATGGCACGGCGTAGAACACCGGAAGGTTCCGGATCGGCCCGGCGGTCCGATAGTGGAAGGTGCTGCGTCCTTTTCCTTGACGGCTGCTGACGCGATCACCCTGCGCGACAACGTGATATTGGCTGTCGGTCATGACAATTGTGTCAAGCCTGACGAGGTCGCGCGTAAGCGAACCGGCAGGCGGAGAGGGCAATGCCGACGGGGGGAGCAGCCTGAGCGGAGCGAGGCCCTGTTGCTGCCGCGTGACGGGATCACGGAGCGTCAGTTCGCGCTTGAAGCCGACCACTGGCAAAATGGCGTGGATGGGCACGCTGCTGAACGACGGGCGCAGGACAAATGGGAAAGAGGCGCCTTCAAGCCCCGACTGGGTCAGCTCCGTTTCGAAGTCGAGATCGACTGTGTCACCTGGTGCAAGCGGAAGGTGCATTCGATAGATCGTCTGGCCGAGTACAACATCCCGGCGAAGGATCGATGCATTCGCAAGCCTGACGGTGCTGCCCTGATCGAAAGGGTTCCGGCCGACCAGGATCTCGGAAACCGGGCCAGCGGTACGATTGATGAGGCGAAGCCGCGCGCGGATGCTGACCCGACCTTCGCGTTGCCGGACATCAATCTCGGCGCCGATGTGTTCGATTTCCGGCTGCGGGCGCTGCAGCCACGCGGCATAGCGCCGCTCGTAATCGGCACGTTGCGCTATCCGCACGTCCGACGGGACCAGCAGACCTTCATTCCGCAATTTTTGATCGATGAGGGTGCCTTGCCAGGCAGCGAACCCCAAGAATGCAGCAGCGAGCAGTCCCGCAGGTTCGCGCAGGACGCGGCGGCGCGATGGCTGGCGCATCGGAAGGGTCCGGTGATGCCAGGCCGTCGCCAGGCAAACTACAGCAAGGCATGCTGGCAACCAGAACAACAAGTATTGGATGTGTCCGGACAGGCTCCCTTCGAACCCCCAGTAATGGTCCGGCTCGGCTAACGGGGTGAACAGCGGGCGCCAGAGCGGGTGCTCAAGCCCTAACCGGGGGGCGAGACTGGTGAAGCCCAGCACGGCCAGAAGCAGGCACGCGAGGTTTGCCACAAACCGCGGGCGCACAAGAGCATGCAGGGCCGCGAAGGCTGCGGCCATCAGCAGCCAGACAGGAAGCGTAAAGCCTAGCTGGCGGGCGAACTCGATGGGCTGAATGGCGGATCCCTTGAGCCATTGCGCAATGACTACGCTCGTGCCGGCAAGGGCCAGGAAGATGGCGGCTATGCACCACAGGCTTGCGATCTGGACGAGCATGAGACGCGCCGGTCGATGCGGTGTGGCCGCGTAAAGCTCGTGCATCCGCGTGGCCGGGTACATCCGGCAGGCCCTGTCGGCCACATAGAGAAGCAGCAGTGCCCCTGCGAAAGGCACCACATCCCACATCACTCGGTTGAGCGCATCGCGGCTGTCCGGCAGAACGCGCGACAATTCTTCGGCGTAATCCGGCCCGGCAAATGCTTCAGGAAAGATCATGGCAAACCAGCCTGCGATCATAAGCACGAAAATCCGATCGCGCAGGACGTATCGCAAATGAAGTGCAAAGCTGCTGTATTCACGGTGGTTGAACCAGCGGCTGCGGAACTTGCCAATGCACTTTATGGCCTGGACTATGGGCCCGCTGGCTTTGGTGTCTTGCTCGGCCTGGTTAGGCCTGTCTCGGATCCCTCTGAGCATAAGAAGGCAGATCGTCAGCCACACGGCCCTGCCCAGCGCCAGATTCACCTCGCGCGATTGCAGGAACCCACTTCGGGGCATGGCGCTTGTCATTGTGGTGGCGCCATAGGGATCGAGGACCAGCATCGCTTGCCACAGCCCGGGGAATACCATTTCGCTTCCCGCGATGAGCGGCAGGCCGATCAAACTGGCGACCGCCAGATAGGCGATCCAACCGATGGCGGCCGCAGCGTACAGGAACCCGCTTCCCCCCGTGCGGCATGCCACCCACGCCAGCGTGCTCGCCCAGACGAGGCAAGAGGGAAGGTGCAGCGCCAACAGCCACAAGGCCGAATGGCCCATCATCGACGACACATGCCCCGGATGCTCGCCTGCAAGTACCACGACAAAGGCGAACTGCGCGATCAGGCATGCGCCCACAAGGACAATGGAAAAGTTGCCAAGACGCATGGCCAGCCACTGGCGCAATGGTATCGGATAGGCCCCGAACAGCTCCGCCATGCCGTGATCACTCTCTCGCAGGTAGTATAGCGGGCCGAGCGCGCCGGCGAGGAACGGCAGGATAAAGGCGGGAATGAACAGATTCGTTCGCAGCAGCGCTGCAACGGCAGGCGTACCAGGGTCTGCCGGGCTGCCGTCGGCGATGACCAGGCTAAAGCCAGCCGTGATCGCAAGTGCGATCCAGACGAGCGGGTTGCGTGATTGCAGGCGCCATTCGTTGCGCCACTGTAACTGATTTAGCATGATGCCGCCTGCGCCCGGCGCAGCTCGTCAAAATAACGATCCTCAAGGGTAGGCTTTGCCGCAGAAAATCCGTCGCCCGGACAGGTCATGCTTCGATAACGATGTATCGGAGCCCCGCGACGGAAGGCGGAATTGAGCAGCACGGCATCCGATACGGGATCTGCCAGAGATGGTCCTTCCCAGATGAATCCGGTTATGTCTCCGACCAGCGCATCGGTGGATCCACGGGCAACGATCCGGCCCGCATGGATAATGGCGACTTCACTGCACAGTTGCTCGATGTCGTCGACGATATGGGTAGACAGCAGCACAATGCGCTCATTGCTGAGCTGGCTGAGAAGGTTGTAGAGGCGCAGCCGTTCTTCCGGGTCGAGCCCGGCGGTGGGTTCATCGAGAATGAGCAGGTCAGGATCGCCCAGCAATGCTTGTGCGATGCCAAAGCGCTGGCGCATCCCTCCAGAGAACTTCGTGACGGGCCGCGACGCATGGGCCGTCAGATTGGTGAGTTCGATAAGGCTGTCGATCTGACGCGTGGTCGTGGCGTCATCCGGCAATCCCTTTAGCACGGCCATGTGGCGCAACAGGGCCCGGCAGCCAATATAGGGATAGGCTCCGAAGGATTGGGGCAAATAGCCTAGCCGCCTGCGCAGTGCGAATGGGTCGGCAAGCACGTCGATGCCGGCAAAGCGGATGCTCCCGGCGTCAGGCGGCTGCAGGCCGGCGAGAGTACGCATGAGTGTGCTCTTGCCCGCGCCATTGGGACCGAGCAGGCCGAACATTCCGGGCCCCAGGACCAGATCGATCCCATCAAGGGCACGCAGATTGCCGCGGTACGTCTTTCTCAGCTTGCAAATCTCAAGCATGGGTACTCCGCCACCAATTGTGCTGGGCTGATTGCTCTCGCCGATGACGGGAGCAAGCGAACGATGACGACAGGGTTATGAACAGTGATGAAGCGCAGTTCTCGGCCCGTTTGCAGGCAATCGGCCCATTCATCATCGCATTCGCGCTGTTCGTCATTTGGTGCATCGAAGGACTGCCTCCCTTCCGCCAGACCAGCTCCTAGTCAAAAATGGCAGGCCACGTGGACGGCAACTGACCAGACATCCCGATGCTGATCAGATGGGCTGTCGTAGCCAAGGGCACCGCATTATGGCCGCGGCGCCAGAGGAGGCGGCGGTGATGCAGGGGCCGACGCATCCGTTTCGTCATCAGGGAGCCAGGCTTCAAGCGAGAGAACGATTGGATCGGTTGGATTGAGCGCCCGCGCCTGCCCGAGCCAGCGCCGCGCGGCATCAACACCCAGATTGGGGTGCGTCGGCTTCGGAACATAGCTAGCCATCGCGGCACCGGCACAGCTCGCAGCCGAACCTAGCGTGCAGCCCTTCGCGAACCAGTGAAGGCCGAGCAATGGCTGTTCGGCGGTTTCGAAACCGATGAGATGCATCAGTCCAGCGTTGTAACATGAGGGGCCCGAGCCAAGCTCACAGCCCTTTTCGAAAAGGCCGATGGCCTCGCGCGGCGCACCCGCCTGCTTGACGCCTTCCTGAGCGAGGTTCCCAAGTCCCCTGCATGCTGCCCCGTCGCCGGCCTCACAGGCCTTCCGGTAGAAAATCGCCGCTGTCGCTGGCGGTTCGGCTCCCAGGCGATGATCGAGCGTGAGGACCGCGAGGTTCGTGCAGGCAATCCTAGATCCGCGCTTGCACACCTGCTCGAGAAGCCCACTCGCGATATCCAGATTGTCTGGCACTTCCGGCAAGCCTGCAAGCGCAACCGCAAGGTTGATACAGGCCTCGTCGGAGCCGCGGCGGCATCCTGTCCAGTAATAGTAGGATGGGCCGACTGAAGTTTCGTCCCGAACCTGTCCCTTGTCGAGCATCAGTCCATAATTGAAGCAATTCGAGGCGGGTCCGTCGGAATGACATGCTTCATAGAAGAGAGCCGCCGCCTTCGGCAGATCGACATCGACGCCTTCACCCCGATAGTATATTTCGGCAAGCTCGCCGCAGGCTTCGGGCTCCTTCGCTTCGCAAGCCGAGTGGGCGAGCGTGCGCGCCCTGCCGAGGTCCTGAAGCCCGTAGTCAGGAGATCGCAAATAGTGGATCAGTTTGGTGCAGCCGAGCTGAAGCTCCAGGTCACAGGCAGCGGTGTAGCCTTCAATGATGGTCACGATCATGCTCGGATCAGGTGACCTCGGAGCAGGCTGGGCATTCAGTTGGTCAACGATCATTTGCGCAACATTGAAACAGCTTCGCGGCTCCTGCTTCTGACATCCTTCCCGGAACATGCGGATCGCAATGTCCTCGCGTTCGGCAAACAGTGCTGCGTGGCCTCTCAAGTAGGCTTGGGCAGGTTCGGCAGTTGGGGAGGTTATGTCGCCTCTAATGAAAGGCGGAGGAGGGTTCGACGGCGATTCCTGCCCTGCTGCTGCCCCGGCAGTGCAGACGGCGAGCGCCGCAAAAGCGATCGCGAGAAGCTGTCGAGTTGAGAGAAGGTACATCGTTTCTCGATCCGCGATCGGTTCGTTCCGGAATCAGCCAGGCCCGGCCTTACCGCCCTGCGTGAAGTCGTGGACGAACTGTCCGGTTCTTCGGGCATCGAACTGCGCCTGAAGGGTGCATTTGACCCTGGCCTTCGTGCATTTTCCTCGAACTGCCTTCATTGCCCGCGCTGCGGTTGTCTCGGTCAGCACCCCATGTTCGTCATTCGAGCGGTAGGCCTGCAACACGCCATCGGCCGCAAACTCGATGACGGCACATTCACGTCCGTCCGTCGCGATCTGGCAGGCATTGATGGCCTTGTCCGCAGCCGCTGCGTAGGTCAGCTCGCCGCTCGAGATGTAGAGTTTGCCGTCGTACCCTTCCGCGCCATTGACCCAGGCCGCGGCAAGGTAGCGTTTACGGGCTTCGCTGCCGGGAAAATGTTGTCGCGTGCCGGACCCGTACTTGAACACCTGCTCGCAAGGAAGAAAGGCGTCGCTACGGCACGCCTTCTGAGCCGTTGCGATGCTTTCCTCGTCATACGTCCACGCCCAGAACAGGACACCGCGTGCACTGCGAAAGACCACCATCGTGGAGTTGCCCCAGCCACCCCCGGACCGGCAGCCACCTCCCATCACATGGTTGCATCGTTCTAGCGAGATGCGCTCTCCGGAATGGCGCGGCCCGGTATATCGCCCGTCGACCCAGATATCCGATGCGTCCTCATGATAGGCGAATGCGGCGTGGGTGCCCCGTGACACTGCGGTGGTCGGAGCTCCTGGAGCTGCGCCAGGGATGCACAGCGGGACCGTAGCCCCGCCCGGTTCGGTCTTGACTGCCACCATTTGTTCGCCGGGCGCGCCTGTGCAGGGCACCTGCGCTTGGGCAGGCGACGCCATCCCGAGGAACGCAAGGGCCATCGCCGACAACATAGCGAAGGGCCCCAAGCGAAAAAGGACCATGATGCCTCCAAAGATGACGCAGCAATCTAGTCGAGGTGCACCGGTCGGCAATCGGCATGATGCACTGCTACATGATTGCCGATGGCGGGCGCGTTCGCGGCAGTAGCCCAAATATGAACTAGTTCCTGCAGCCGCTTATGAAGGCGGCCTTCTCTGGGTACGAAGTTGCACACTGAGGCAGTCTTATGTTGGGGAGTTGGGCGAGGTGGCGACTTGGCGGAAGCATCGCAAGCAGGGTTTGAGTGTCCTTTCGCGCTCCATTTGGAAAGCCGCGGCTGTGGGTGCGCTAGGCATCGTCTCAATCACTGTAGCACCTGCCAGTCCGGCCCAGGCACAGTCTCCGTGCAGCGGTGCTCCGGGCGAGCGGATGGTCGGCACGACGCAATCCGGCAACGGCGTTGCCGGCACGCCGCTCTGCGTCATCGATGGGTCCGCCGCGCCGGATTCGCGTGCCATTCGGGCCAGGGTCAAGGCGCCGCCGCCGCCTAACGGATGGGAGCAGCGGTTTGGCGCCTTCATCTGGTTCCCGACGTGGGTCGGCATCAACCAGCACTCTGATGGCGAACGCTATGGCTATGCGCTCGTGATCAACTATCCGACCGAAGCCGACGCGCGGAAGGCGGCCTTGCAACAGTGCTTGCGCGAAGTTGCGCCGGGCAAGGAGCAGGCCTGCACCGAGGGCATGATCACGCCGATATCCAAACCGTTTTTCAGGATCATGTTCAGTCCGCCGCGCCAATTTTCGATGGACGAATACACCAAGTTGCAGGCCCTTATCGATGCCCGTCAGGGGTTCGTCTTCCGGAGCGGAGGCTATGTGAAGTGCAACGTGTCTGCTGGCACTGCCGCGGGCTGTACCGATGCCCTTCTCGGGTTGGGTCGCAACGGCGTTCACAAGCAGCCACTTGAACCCAGTGCGCGTGCTTTCGTGGCCTGTCCTGCCGGTCCGATGGGCGGGGAGATGAAGGTCGTCGGTAGCGACGGCGCATCGGGCGCGCCGGTGCCGCTGTGCGGGCCTGACTGGGATGTGATCGAGCCGCGTCTCCACCGTGATCGCTACGATGGGTTTGCGGTGCATCCGCTGCTGAAGGGACCGCCCTTTGCGAGTGGCGGCCATCTGGATGCAGCCACTGCGGAAGCCGCCGCGCTGGCGCTGTGCTCGGGTGTGTTCGGCGCAGGCTGCCGGGCCATGGGCTTCCACGTCAATGGCTACTCGGCCGTCGCCGTTAATGACCGTGGCGAGATGTTCCTGGGCAAAGGCGATGACCGAGCTGGTGCTATCGCCGACGCGCATCGCCTGTGCGATCGCACGCCCGGCCAGATCATCCCGTGCCCCGTGCTTTCGCTTCGCCTTGCCGGGGCGCACGGCGACCAGACGGCGACGCTCTATTCGAACAAGGCGGCCTTTGGGGCGGTTGCTGCTCCAGGCGGCAGGGTGGTGCAATCCGGGAGGGCTTGGTTCAGCCGGGGCATGCCGAGCCGGGAAGAGGCAGAGCGCTATGCCCTCCAACATTGCGCACAGGCCAATCCCTCCAAGGCCAAGTGCCAGATCATGGGCAGCGGCGTCAGCATTTTGATGACCAGCTGGGTGGGGCTGGACGGAAGTGCCGGTGTGTTCGTCAGGTATTCCGAGAGCGGGAACGATCGGCTCGATGAACTTCTCAAGGCGATATGCGCAAGCCGCGGGACCCTCTGCAAGTCGACTGATTCTTTCTCATCGGACGTCATGGCGCCCGATGTAAGTACATTGAGGATCGGCAGCTTCGGCGGCGACTGATCGGTTTAGAGGCATTGGCTCCCTCTCCGGACGCCGGTCCGCCGCACGCCGCCTGCGTCGAGCCGACCGTATCAACAGTCCGCGGGGGTGGTAAGGGGTTAATCCCCGGCCGAAAGCGGCTCCGATGCAAGTGCCTCCCCAAACAAGTTCGTGGATTGCCGCAGGGGCATGCGGTCGATGACGAGACACCTAATGACTTTGGTATGAGCGTTGCTGGTGCAGGGTGCCACCAAAGGATCTTGCGCGCGGATTGCGGATCTTGAATCTCGCTGATCGGCTTTAGATGCCGCCTCTGCTACGCACTGATGTCGCGAGCGGGCTAGGGGGAGGTCGCCCTGTCGCCGTTCCGCCTCAACAGCATGCTCGTTTACGATCGAAGCTTCATGGTCAGCCTCTCCAGCGAAGTACCTTGTGTAGGGAGGACCGGGCATGAGAACAGGGTCATCCATGTTGTTGCCATGCGAGCTTCGCTCAAGGCTTTACAGGGCACGTCTCGCTCTCCGCCGCCCTTCTGCCGTCCTTCGCAGGGAGTACGTCACCAACAAGAGCAGCCATTGTTCGACCTGGTTCTTCCAAGGGCACCTGATGAGCCGAATTCCGGAATTCGATCCATTTCTTCCAAGGCGCGCAGACTCGGTCAAAGTAGTTCCGTGCCATGTGGGTCGGCGTTTGCCAGTCATGCGAGCCCTGCATGACGATCCAGGGCACTTTGAGCTCACTTCCGACACTGCCTTGCGCTGTCCAGCCGCGCGCCGACCTGAAGACATCGCGCATGTTTGTTTCGTAGGTCGCATCCGGGAGGAGGAGAGCTGCCATGTCCGAAATTTCGGCCGTCGGTGAAAATAGGGCCATCATTGGAAAGGCGAGCGAACTGCCGTCGTCACTGTGCCAAGAATGTCCGGTCTCCCTTACGGGGATTTGCAGGATCCAGTCTCGCAGCTCATCGAACTCTCCTGACCTGGGCGGAGGCCCAAGCCGCTCCATCTGCGCGAACGTGTCGATGTCGCCCATCTGCCGCGCCTCTTCCATGAGCAGCTTGCGCCGTTCGGCCCAACCATCCTCCCACGCCACGACCTGCCCAGTCGTGACCAGTGCATGCAACAAGTCCGGGCGGCGGTGGGCGATTTCGAGACCTACCAGGGAGCCCCATGAGTGTCCCATGATGAAGATCTTCCGTTGGCCGAAGCGATTGCGAAGATATTCTGACAGTTCTATTCCGTCGCTGGTGATCTGGTCTCTGGTGACCGACCCGGCGAGCTTACGTTGATCGATAGCTGAACGCCCAAAGCCGCGCTGATCCCATTGGACAACTGTGAAGTAGTCCTCCCAGGGGCGCTTGAAAGCGTAGGCCATGTCAGAGACCGTGTCACCAGGACCACCATGCAAGAACAGCAGGACGGGTTGCGACCGGTCCTGCCCGCGCACCGTGATCCACTGCCTGACGCCGCCGACCGTGACATAGCGCGCCTCGTCGATCCCGCTTGGCGCAACGATCTTCTGGACAGACGCACTCGCCTCCTGCGCCTTGCTCCTCACGTAGAGCGCACCGCAGACTGCGGAGACCGATAACATAATGGCCGCGCCGGACAGCAAGCTAGCGTATTTGAAGATTTTGCGAGGCTTGCCTTGAAGCGACACGAGTATCCTTATCTTTCGGCCGACCGGTACTTGTTCGGGGCGCTGCAATGTTGACCATATCGATCAGCTCGGCTCATCCGATGTTCCGCATACATGCTGAATTTCGCACTTTAGTATGGTTTCAGGGAGCAGCCGGACAGCGGCGCAACACTTCTACGTTTTCCGGATTGCCCGAAGTGCGGAACGCTGCATATGGATCTGGCTCCCAATCGGAATCCCCGGAGGCGCGCTCGATCTGGCCGAGGCTCAAAACTGTTAGTGTCTTGTTGTCCCGCGACAGGCGCAGGACGCGGCGTTCATCGAAGGTGCTGCCAGAGATTGACATCGTTGCGTCCATCACAATCTCCCGTTCAGTCCCCGCAACTGGCTCGACCAGCAACGTTCGCTCCGCGATTTCGGGATGGATGAAGCCGCGGGGCGTCATCCAAGTGCTTGCGTAAGGCAGACCGCAATCCTTTGCGTCGGCCGCCCACTCGCCGACAAACGCAGCAGGGACAGGATCCGCACAACGCCACAGCCGGCTCGGCAACTCGTTGTTGCCTTCGAGGTCAGCAAGATCCATTGCGAGCCGACGCGGATCGGTGGTCAATCGCATGATTGCGCGCGACCGGCCACCACCCCCAGAAATCTCGACCAGCGCATCGTAGGTGATGGGAGATTCGGCCACCCACGTGAGCGAGAGTATTTCAGCGGCGCCCTCCTCGGTCACCATTCCATATTCCGATATCTGCCAGAGAGCGGAAGCAGACGGGTTGGCATGACAAAGTCCCGGATCGCTAACCCACTCACCGCGAAACTCCTCCGGGAGTCCGGGGCCACGCGGCTGCTCAGGGTGCGATGCAGTTTGGCTGAGGGCAAGCAGGCTGGCAGCGAGAAGGGGAGGCATGGGAAATCTCTTGTGCGCAAGTCGGGCGAGCAGCGTAGACAGCCATACTCTGCGTCCGAACCAACGATGAGGTACTAGTTCACTGCAGTTCGGCACGGTCAGGCAGGCCGTGAAAAATTCTCAAGATCGGCTTTGCGTTCGAAAGCCAGATATCTGGCGTACGCCTGCCAGTTCGCTGCTCGTTCCGTTAGATCTCGTTCTCCGGGCTATCGGGATTGGCGCAGCGTTAGTTGTATGGCTCCGGGGGGGAAACGAATCGCGCCGTTGCGTGTGCGCCGCGTTCTCAGTGCTCTACCTGGCGTGCGCCCTGTCGGGCGCGATGTACGGCATCCTGCTATTGCACCTGACCATTGCTCCCGGTGCCCCCTCCGCCGCGGAGCTGTCCTCATCCCGTAGGTTCGTGCATCTATTGGGGCTGGCTACCGGGGCTGAATTCGTGGACAAACTGTCCAGCCTTTCGCGCATCGAACTGCGCCTGAAGGGTGCATCTGACCTTGGCTTTCTTACACCTCCCTTGCGCGGCCTTGATGGCGCGTGCAGCAGTTGTTTCGACCAGGGCGCCGTCATTGGCGTCCGAACGAAAGGTCAGCAGGATGCCATCGGCGGTATAGTCGATCAGCGTACATTCGGGCGCGCCGGTCGCAACCTGACACGCCATTATCGCCTTGTCGGCAGCAGAGCGGAAGGTAGGCTCTCCGCTGGCGATATAGAGTTTCCCGTCATACCCTTTTTCACCAGCGACCCAGGCCGCGGCAAGGTAACGCTTGCGGACCTCCAGCCCTGGAAAATGTTCGCGTGTGCTCGATCCAAATTTGTAGACCTGCTCGCAAGGAAGGAACGCGTTGCCCTGACAATCCTTCCGGGCTTTCGCCACGCTTGCCTTGTCGTAAGCCAATGCCCAGAACAACACGCCCCGCCCATTTCGGTAGACGACCAGCGTGGCATTCCCCCAGGTACCGCCGGACTGGCAACCACTTCCCATTGCACGGGTGCACTGTTCCAGCGAGGTGCGAGCCCCGAAGTGGTTGGGCCCGACGTAACTTCCGTCGATCCAGATATCCGATGCATCCTCATGGAACGCGAACGCGGCATAGGTCCCCCCGGGCGATGAACTGGAAGCCTGGCCGGGAGCTTCATTGATACACAGGGGGACAACCACCGGCCCCTGCATGGTTTGGCCGACCTGACGTTCGCCCGCAGCCCAAGTGCAAGGGTAGGGCGCGTACTGAGCGCCGGCCGGTGCATTTGCGCCTAATGCTGCGAACAGCAGAACGATACCGAAGCGGATGCGAAACAGCATGAATGGACATTCCACGTGATAGAGGCGCTCCCATGCTAGTCCAGCAGGCCGCAACGGACTTTCGTTACAATGTAGTAGTGCATCACGGCCGTTGCCGGCAGGTGTGCCCCGGCTAGTCTGCAGCTCATGCAGTCGGGCAAATTATCGACCTCCCTTCGGATGTGGTGACAGAAAAAGGTCAACGCGGCATGGTGCATCGAGTTACTATCATGTCTGCCATGGTGGTGTTGGTGTGGGCCGCGCCCGTCCTCGCGCAGTCAGCCTCCAGTTCTTCCGGACACGTCTTTTTGCCAGCCGCCCCTTCTTCGGCTGAAGCACCATCACAGCTGGATCGCCTTGCGCGCGCGAGGGCCAACCTCATAGCCTTGAGGGAGGGCAGGCTTGCCATCGGCGCGCTATTATCTCAGGATCTGCAGGACGTCATTGACCTTGATCGCCTGATCCGGGGGGATTCAGTGGATAGGCGATCTCCACGTCAGAAATGCGTTGATCGCGAGGTGGAACGCTTTGCGGGACGTCCGTCCAGATTGGAATGGAGCGTCATTGAATTGAGATGCCGATGAGATTGAAAAAAGGATTGGGGGGCGGACCTATTTCTCGGCGCCATTTTCGCAGCTGTGGCCACTCCCAGTTCAACGCTCGTCAATCCAGAAATCCGACGACGCTTTATCATTTGCGAACACGGCACGCCTGCGAGCGCGACGGAAAGTGTGATGCGGTTGCCCGTGGCCATCTCCAGGTTCCTTCGCTACTCAACCTGATCATCGGACACGTGCTGGGCCAACACCTTGGCGCTCCTCGCCGCCCACTCAAGCCATGCAATCTCCCGCTCGATCCCGAGTTGAAGACTTAGATAGATGCACAGCTTCCAACGGGGCATCTGATCGGGCGGCTCAGCATAGTGTTCGCTCTCCACTTTCCTTAGGGCAGCAAGGGCCTGCTCGTGCTCAACGATCGACAGGCTCAGCTGGCGGGCCAGTTCGTCAGTACGTTCGCCGCCAGCAAAAAACTTGATCATCAGAGGGTCGTGCGCGCGCGGTGTCCGGGTGGGTGTGGCAAACCATGCGTTGAACTCATCGATACCTGCCCGCGTGATCGAATAGACCTTCTTGTCAGGCTTCCCGCTTTGTTCGACGGCTTTGAACTCCACGTGCCCTGTCTTCGTCAGCGCGGAGAGCTCGCGATAAACCTGCTGATGCTTCGCTTTCCAGAAAAACCCAGCCACCAGATCGAACTCCTGTGTGACTTGGTAGCCTGAAGACGGCTCCTTGAGCAGGACGGCGAGGATGAGGTGACGAAGCGACAAGTCCGGACTCCCTGGCAGATATGCACACTATTGCATAACGCGATGATGCTGGCTACCTGATATGCATCAAGTTGCATAAGGACTAAGCTAGTCATGTCGATTTCCGCCTGGCGTTGGGCCGCACTCGCGGGTGGCGCACTCGCTGCCTGTTATAGCAATGGTATGACGGGAACCGCCTTGGGCGCATGGCTTGCTCCTGCACTTTTGCTTGTCTTTGTAATGACTACGCGCGTCTGGATCGGCGTGCTAGTCACGGCAGGCGTCTGGTCGGTCGCGGGCTACCTCATGTTTCGGGGCGCCCTGCCTGTGCCAGAAGCCGAATACATCGCGCTGAGCGTGATCGGGGGACTTGTATCGACCGTGCCGTATGCCCTCCACCGGCTTGCCGCACCCCAAGTCGACCGCTTCACGGGCACGCTGGTGTTCCCGGCTGCCGCAACGGCTCTGTCATACATTGCTGCCTCGGGCGCTCCGTTCGGTACCTGGGGCAATGAAGCATACACCCAGCTCAATGTCGGTCCGCTCGCGCAGCTTGCCTCGGTTATGGGCATATGGGGCATTACCTTCCTGATCGGCTGGTGCGCCAGCATCTTTGCCTCGATGTTGACCAGTCCCGCACCGAGGCCGTCCTTTGCTGCCGTGGTCTTCGCCCTCTGTCTGGTCGGTGTGCTCGGATATGGTCTCGTGCGCCAGCAGATGTCGTTCGAGGATTCGCCCAAGGTTCGCGTAGCGGCGCTCAGCAACCCTGCCGACGTTGCGGATAAATTCTTTGAAGGTTGCAACGACCGCGCGGATGTTCGTTGCCGCAACCTGAAGGCGCGGGGCCGCTGGGGCAAGCTGTTCGAACGTTCGCGCCAAGCTGCCGAGGAGGGAGCGAAGATCATAGTCTGGTACGAGTCGGCAGCGCAGTACGACAAGCCGATCGAGGAAGTGTTCATTGCCGAAGCAAAGGCCTTCGCGAAGGCAACCGGTGTCTACCTGATTGTCGGTGCGGCCGTGGCACCGAGGGATCCTGAAGCGCCGCTCGAAAACAAGGCCATGGCCTTCACGCCTAAAGGCGATCTCGCCTTCATCTACCACAAGGCCAAGCCGGTGCCGGGCGAGCCGATCCGGGCAGGCGATGGCATGATCCCGACGCTCGATACACCTTATGGACGACTTGGTGCCATGATCTGTTTCGACGCTGATTTTCCGGCCCTCTCCCGCCAGGCTGCCGCGCGAGGTATCGACGTTTTGGCCATTCCGGCGAATGACTGGCCGGAGATTACCCCGCTACATGGAGAAATGGTTCGCTTCCGCGCTATTGAAAGCGGCTTCTCGGTTGTTCGTGCGACCAGCAACGGACTGTCAATCGTCATCGACCCGATTGGCCGCATCCTCAGGCGCGTGAATTCCTTCGAGGATAGGGGGGGTATCGCGATAGCCGAGGTTCCGTCCCGGCAGATCTCGACCATTTATGGCCGAGTTGATGATTTGTTTGCGGGGCTATGTCTGCTGGTTACTGTCGGCCTAATTGTGCTTGCTACGCTCCGAGCTCTGCTTCGAAGGAGGCGTGAAGCAGTTCAAGCAGGCCTGGTCACTGGCTGAAAATCTTGTTCGCTGTGCGTGACCGAGACTCTAGCATGCAAACCCATAGTGCCTCAGGCTTTGAGAGAGCCTGTCGGCACTCGCCAATTCGCTATCGGCATCGCAAGCGCGGAGGGGTCGTGAAGAAGTCGGCCGGGATGGTTTGAAGCCTCTCCGCCCGACACGCAGGTGGCCTCAGATCCCATCGACAATCCGACGGTGCGCTGCAGCTGTGGCCGCTTTCAACCAATCTGGAACGCGTCGATCCAGGCCAGCACAAGCTGGTCGTCACGTCGAAAAGCAGTTCGATCCAGCCGCCGTTTTCGAAGGAGGCGCCGCAAGAGGACAGGTCGGGCGGCTCTCCGGCCTCGCTGGCGGACGGCAGGTCACGTTGAGCTCGGGCAGGAAGTCCGCGATCTTCCTGATATCGTCCCGACGTCCGCGCGCCTTGCCGTGGCTTCTCCCTCTCGACCAACCACCGGCATCAGCTTGATGGCGAGCCGCTTACCGCCGAAGATGTGTCCTAGGTCATCGCCGACTGGGCCACTCGACATGTCACTGAGCCGAGTCCGGAGATCCATTGCGCAGCCTTTGGCGGGGTTGATCTTGCATCGCAGCCAGCCCGAGCAGGCGAGCTTTACCGATAACGTCCTGCCGCCGCGTCACGCCTAGAAGCCGAAGCAATGACGAGACATGCAGCCGCACGGTGAGATGCGATATGTCAAGTTCGCGTGCAATGACCTTGTTCGACGCGCCGCCCTCGAGAAGATCCAGAACGGCCCTCTGCCGGGCCGTCAGGGTAAGCTGGCTGCCTGCCGGCAGCTGAAAGGACGTGGGCGACGACTGGCCCTCCTCGATCACATATTCACCATCGAGCACAGCCCTGATTGATCTGATGCAGCGCTCCCTGTCGGCGGCCTTGTTGACAAATCCGTCGGCACCCGAACGGAGCGCGAGGGAAACGATAGCCGGATCATCGAGCATGGATACCAGCAGGATCGAGGCAAAGGGAAATCGGCGTCGGAGTTCGGGTAGCGATATCGAGATCTCCATGCCTGGGAACATGATGTCGAGCAAGAACAGCTGCGGCGCCTCACCGCACAGCGCGTGATCGAAAACCTCCTGCAGCGTGCCGAAGGATTCAACCGATGCGGAAGGAAACATGGAGGCGGCAAGCTGCGCGAGGCCTTCACGATAGAGCGGATGATCGTCTCCGATGACGATCCGTGCGGGATCAGCTGAGTTCTGCATGTTCGTGGCCAGGGTGGCCTAGCGCATAGGGTAGCAAGGTCAACCGGCAGGCGACGAACTGCAGCGAGTCCATCACATCTTTCAAATGACTGCTGGGCGCTTGACTGCACGTCACCCGCAGCTTGGTCGAAAAACGGCGGGCTGTCTCTCTGGCAAAGCAACGGGCACTGGAAAATCACAGCCTGACCATCGCAATTGCCGATCGCAGCTGCGCCCGGGTGACAGGCTTCTTCAGGACATATTGGCGCTTGCCATCCATCGATGCGACGAGCGGCTTTCGGTCATGACCCGTGAGGATGATCGCCGGAACGTCGACACCGCTCGCAGCCCTGACCCTGTCAATTACATCAGCACCGGTTGCACCCCTGCCCAGATCGAAATCGGTGATGATCACGTCGCATTCGCGCGGATTTTCGGGCAGCGACGCAAACGCCTGGACCTCGCAACCCCAGGATGTCAGCAGGTCTCGGGTGCTCTCAAGGAGGTCGGGATCGTCTTCGACCAGGATGACCCGTAAACCTATTAACGGACTTGTAATTCGTGCGGCTGTGGGCTTGCCATCAGATGCCGAGGGTGAGGCGGTCTCGAGGCCATGAACAAACGCGACGGTTCCGTGCCCTAGCCGGGATCTGAGCTCTGCCTGGAGCCCCAGCAACTTTGTAAACTGGTCGACGACAGCCAAGCCCAGCCCGATCCCCGAACGATCCGCATCTCCGTCTCGACGGATCTGGTAAAACTCTTCGAAAACGTGGCGCAGATGGATGTCCTCAATGCCCGGACCGCGGTCGGCCACTACAAGGGATATACGACCATCTTGACGCTTGCATCCCACCACAACGCCCGAGTCGGGCGCATACTTGATCGCATTGCTGATCAAGTTCTGAAGTATTGTGCGGAGCAGGACGGGGTCCGAGAGCACGTGCAGCCCGGTCGGCACAAAGCGCAGTCGCAGCTGATCAGGGAACAGTTCGCGCAGTGCATCGAAGACGGGCTGAACAGCCATGACTTCAAGATGTGGCTTTACCGATCCGCTGTAGATCGCTGTTATATCCAGAAGCGTGGTGAAAAGGCTGTCGATGTTCCCGACGGCCCTTTCCAGTCGTGAGACCACGGCCACCTGATACTGGGTAAGCAAGGTCTGCCTCAGGTCGCCCACAAACAACTGCATGGCATGGAGCGGCTGCCGCAGATCATGGCTGGCCTGCGCAAGCAGGCGTGCGCGAGCAGCAGCTATCTGCGCTGTTTCCTGTTCGGCTTTCTGCTTGGCGCGTAAGAGTGAGTAAGAGAAAGCTGGAACCACGAGAGCAGTAAGTGCCAGCGTAAATGCAAGTTCAACATCCGAGCTCCATCGCGGCGACGACACAAAAACCAGCCACAGGAATGCCTGGCACAAAATTGACCCCGCAATCAAATAGGCGAGGCCGAAGCGCATGCCATTACCCAATGTGATCCACACAAGAAAAAGGTATGTCGGGATCATTATATAACTGTTAATAATCAGACCTGCACTTGCAGTGGCGAAATCGAGCGTCATGCCAGCTAGCCTTCGCACAGGGTAGTGTCCGGGATAACGGACAGTAAAATAGCGAAGGACAATCGAGCCTATGGCATATGAGATATATACCGCGAGGATTGGAATAGAAAAACTTGATGTAAAAAAGCTCCCGTAATGAAAATTACTTGCGAGCATACCGTACAAAGCCAAGAAGGATGCCGCAGGGATACGGATTCTTGATTGCCTTATCTCTGCTTGGTGCTCGGAAGCATTGTCATTCACAATCTTCCATCCCGGGAAAATCATGAGTTCAGATGCTTGCGGTGAGGGGCAAAGGGGCGGCGTCGGGCATGCAAGATCCATGTCGGCGAGGGCGGCTCAGCTGCGGCGCCAGGGGAAAATCAGGCAAGCAAACGCGTTGCGCGATCTCGCACGGGTGCTGAGCGGCACCTTGTGCCCGCGCTCCGTACGCCTACAGCAGGAACCATGGTTCCGCCGAGGCCATACAAAGTACTAGTGCTCCATGTTGGCACCCATTTCCCGGCCGGAGACGGCGCGCGGCGAGAAGGCGGCTGCGAAGAGGCAGCGTGACGATGATCAAACCGTGCGTTGCCAAATAGAATCCGCTTGGCTCCCGGCCATATCCGATCTCCCGCACAGATCTGAGCGCGGCTGACCAAGCTTGGGCTGCGAAAGCGTGCGCGCGGCCAGCATGGAAATGCTGGCAATGCCATTCCGAACTTGGATCGAGGCATCAATTGCCGTCGCACCTAGGAGCGTAGCCGACTCAATGGCAGCCAGAATGTTGCCGCCGGCCTTCCGACACATCCTGCAGTGTTACCAATGCGCGCGCTCTACCACGTGCGCTGATCCGGTACCGAAGCGCGCGGCTTTGGAGGCCTTGGTGAAGGACATGCTGTCAACGTGTCTCTGCTGTTCCCGGAGATGCGATTTGCTGCCTGGCTCGGGGATCATGGCACACTTGCGGGCGCCACCAGATTGCAGCTCGTCTCAAAAGTCGCGACTTTTCCTTGAAGCTGGCGGCGAAGGTCAGGAATTGCGCCGATCTTGTTCTGCAGCTGCGCAATCTCAAGGCGCCCGCGGAACATAAGCCGACTTGATCCAAAGGTGTCCGGTGATGACCTCATCGCCCACCCCAGTGCGTCCCGGCCACTTCCGAACGCCAGCAGATCATCGAGAGCTATCACTGCCCTAGTGGATGCATTGCCGTTCGCGAACTTGTCCCAGAGCATCTGGCTGACCAGGCTAGTTGCGCTCGAGCCCGGGTCTCGCGCGCTGGGCCAGTTCCTGTAAAGATGCAGCCAACTGACGGGCGGGGGATTGAGCTCATGCCCAATTTCCGCTGCATCGAACCTGAATGTGATGTCAACCGCGACTTCGTTCAAGGCGACACCTCGCCAATTCTTTCTGCCGCCGGGAACGGTGTAATCGAGACCATAGGTCAGTCTTATGCCTGGCGCGACCTGTACAGGCTCTTTCAGTTTCCATTCGTAGCGATCACCCGATGCGCGTGTCGTTTCTTTGATCCGGGTGATGATCGTCGAAGCCACCCATCTTCCGTGCGCGTCTTCCAATGCGACAATGCAGCTGCGTTCCTGAGCAGCGGCGGGCGCGGCTGGGAAGCATAAAGCTGCGACTGCCAACAGGATGAGCGGTCGTATTACGCTCATCGAATGTGGGTGGCTGCGACGTGCCCGCGGGTTATCACGTAGCGCTTGGTCATGACTTCTGCAGTTCCGGACGTTGCCTTGAGCTCCCCGGCAAGCGCGATTGCCTCGGCCGCTCGAATGGTTTGCACGTGAGGCGCTATCCTGGCGAAGGGACTGTCCAGCATACATATCCCGGTCCCGAAGCTCTCATGCGGAGCAGGTCTGTGAAAGAGCAGGCCGGGCGGTATGACCTAAAGGGGGATGCGCCCGACCTGCGCCGTCAGGCCTCTGCGCCGCCTGATCAGCCACCCCCATGTACAACGCCATTTGCAAAAATGCTCGTCACGCCATGTACTGGTTCATCGCGGCTGCAGCCGAACAAAGGTGGTGGCACCGCGACGTTATCGGATCGCGGAACTCGCATCCGTGGCTGTCTCCCGAAAACTGAAGAAAATGCTCCTTGCCGGCAGGCGCTAAAGACCAGCTCTCGAAGGCGGCGATTCAAATCGGCAGAGAACTCGGCCCTCGATGATCGCTGATGCGGAAACGTGCGCCAAGGTTGTGGGCCCCGCAGGAAAGAAGTGCAGGTCGGGCAGGTGTCATGAGAGAGGGCGCCCGACCTGCGCCGCCAGGTTTCGGGGGCGGCTCCTGAGCGGCAGCCTTGCATAGGCAGATTACATGACTTTGGCGCGGCGCACGGTGAACTAATGCAAACGGGGACCCTCCGCAGTTTCCGTGCACAATCAGTTCCTCAGGTGATCGGCCCGGGTCCCGTGATACCTCGAAGGCAAAGAGGGGTAATCCAAGGCAGTAAGGCTGCCTTTCATCGCCGGATATTCGAACAGAGCCGAGCTCTGGGATGGCCATCGTGCGGGAACCGAGCAGGCCGCGGCAAACCAAAACAACAGGGCACTTGCCAAATATCCTTCGCGTAGCGTGCCCAATCGTTCATCGCGCCCGTGGGCGTCCGCGCGGTCCACGGAAACGCTCAGACCTTGGTCAGATATCCAGGGTTCGCTGGCACTTTGCGCAACCACTCGATCCGCTTGCGCACAGAGGTGACGAGGCAATCGTCTTGGATGATGTCGGCGGCGGTTCCGCCCCTGAAACCGGAATTCTCGGCCTTCAGTTGACAGTCATAGTCGCGGCGCCAGATCCACGCGCGCTGGGAGTTCACAAGGCGGGAGCGAAGCTCCTTTGACCGGAGCTGCTTCATCACCGATCTGTAGGTCGCATTCAGCTCGCGGTCGAGACGATTGTACTCTGCGTGAAGGCACGCCCTCATTTCTGAGGTGATCCCGTCGCTGGCTTTCATGCATTGCGAGAAGACCGACGATTCTGCGGTTGGTCCGTTGTCCGCGCGGGCGATGCTGACCGAGGCAGATGCGAGGTTTGATAGTAAAATCGCCAACGATGGTAAGAGAATCCTGTGCTTCACAGCGTGCCGATCTTCAGCTTGGTTCGAGAGTGCAGCTACTGGGGCAAGCTTATCGGCTGTGCTCCGCGAAACACCATGTGACGAGATGTACTAGTCCTCTTTTGCGTTTCGGCTCGGTCCCGGAAATGCAGTAGCTTAATCGTCCGTCCCGCGCTGGGAAACGTTATCCGCGCCGCACGAGGGTGCGCTGCCGTATCGCCTTTTCCTCTCAGCGAATGGATCGTTCCCTTCGTATCTGAAGGCTGTAATTGAGCGGAATTATCATGAGTGCCGCCGCCGCGATGAATTACCGGTCCGTCTTCAGGGGGCTTGCCGTTACCCTCGTTTCGGCCGCCGCGTTCTGGGGAGTTTTTGCAAGCGGTGCAAATCCGCCGGCGCACTTTGCAGTGGCCGTAAACCCGGCCTTCGTGGGCTACTTCATCACAAGTGGCGAGCATAGCAGCGCATCAGCTCGCAAGAAGGTGCTCCAGCAGTGCAAGAGAGCGACTGGAAGGGATTGTGAGATCATCATGGCATCGCAAGGCGGCTTCCTTGCATTGGGTTACAGTCCCGCGGGGAATCTGCGGCTGGTCGTCGAGAGCACCAAGGAAAGAGCAGCCATAGCATTCGACGAGGATTGCAATGCGGAATACGGAGGAACGTGCGCTCTCGAGCAGTTGCTCGATCTGTCGTCCCGGCGTCAGATAAGTGAAAGCGGCGGGCCCCGGCGGTTTGCGGCTTTGGCTTTCGGCGCGAAGGACGTTAACGGCGGGCAGGACGGACGCGTCTGGCTGGCTGCCGGTAGGACGACCGAGGCCGATGCTGTATCAACAGCCATGCAGCGTTGTGCCGCTGCAATCGGGCAGGCCGATTGTCGAAGCTATTCGACCAGCGGCCAGACGCATATCGCGCTTTACCGTAGCTCCGATGGCCGATCGGGCGGAATGCAGATCAACCTGTCGCAGCAACTCGTCATCGCCGCTGTGGACAGGACCTGCAAGCAGGACGGCGTGCGCTGCGAGATTGTTGCCCTTGCTGCCACACAAGACCTGCGCGATGAGGAATATGATCTCTACAGGATGAAGGGAGTGCCGCTGTGACAGGTGAGCTGAGCATCCCTCGCCACGTTGCGCGAGCCAGCCAGTGGACGATGAGCGTCAGGGTTGCGGCCAGCTTCCCGCTTCTCACTGCAATCTGCCTCATCGCAGTCCTGATCTGGCCACAGCCTGCCAGCGCCTGCGCCGGCCCTGCATGCGATCCCAATTGGGCGTTCCAGAACCAGATGCTTGCGCAGCGCGCGCAGGAAGAGCAGCAAATGGAGATGCACCGCCGCCAGATGGACATGTACTACGCTGGCTCGGACGGAAGCGCCGGTTCGCCCGCTGCGGTTGCGATGCGTCCTCCGCCGCAATACCGGCCTCCTCCGCCGCCAAAAGGTTGGCAGCAACGCTATACCGGCTTCGTGAGCTTTAAAGTAAGCGAGGACGAGGACCAGGACGAAGCGCGTTTCCGATACGATTACGCGATCGCGATGAACTACCCGAGCCCCGATGAGGCTAAGGCCGCCGCCGCGCGGATGTGCCGCGAACGTGTCCTGAGGAACTGGGAAGCCTACGACATCGATTACAAGTGCGAGCAGGAAGCTTACGTCTATGGCGACGCCTACGTCTCGCTGGTGACGTATTGGAACGGCAAGTTCGGCATTTATGAACAGCCCACCCTCGATCTTGCCGTCAACCAGCATGGGCGGGGCGTCGAAATGGCGGGTCGGACGTATTATTGCTCCGACCTGTCCCGTCCGACGCCCGACACGTGCCAGGCATGGTTGTTCGGCGTCGGGCGGAACGGCGTACATCGCGAGGCCGGCAGGCCCAGTGACTATCGGCTGTTCACCTGCCCCGGTGGCGCGCCGGGCAGCCCTTACAAGATAGTCGGCGTGGACCGGCTTTCCGGTCAGGAGGTTCCGCTATGCGGCCCGGATCCGGCTGCATTTGCCATGCAGGATCGTGCGGGTCGCTGGGACGCATATGCCACCCACCCGCACTACGTGATCCCCTTCGCGGCGGGCGGTTTTAGCGATCTGCCGACGGCCCGCCTTGCCGTACTCGATATGTGCAACCGTTTCACTGGAGGCGGGTGCGTTGCTGCCGGCGAAGCGCGGGACGGCTTTGCTGTGTGGGTCCGCAATGAAGAGGGGCAACTGTTCCTTGGCACGGGTGTGGACGAAAGCATGGCACTTGCCGACGCGCGAAGCAGGTGCGAGCCGCAATTGCTGCTACCCTGCAAGAAGGTGATGTCCCGTATCGCGGGCGATCTGCGCGTATATGGGCCGCGCGTGAAGCTGTACGATCGCCGATATTATGGCGCCGCCGCGCTGCCGGGAGGCAAGGTCGGATCGGACCGCACGGCCTGGGTTGCCTACAACATGGACACGCAGGCCGATGCTGATCGCTATGCGACCGAGGCCTGTCAGCGTGAGAATTCAGGCAATCGGCCGTGTCAGGTGGTTGGCCGCGGCCTGAGTGCCAATTTTTATGGCTATTCGGGACTTGATGGTTCGACCGGCATCTTCACGCTCCTGGTAAAAGGATCGAACAAGCTCATCGATCCCGAGAATCGCGAAGCTGCGATGCTAGAGGCAATCTGCAAAAGCAAAGGCACACATTGCAAGAGTGTTGGTGCGCTGGGTGCGAGCGACGAAGGCGTAGGTGCACAGGCTGGTATTGCGACACTGAAATGGCCGACGGACTGAGCCTCTTGAGCGCAGTCGACCCCGTCTTTTCCATGCGTTTCCTGTAAGCCACAGCCGATACCCTGGCATCTTCGGACGCCACCACTTTCATCAAGGACAATGTATGGTTTCCCTGCGCATCGCTCTTCTCGCACTCGCCGGCTTTTGCTCTGCGCCTGGCTGGGCAGCGGCGCAGGAGGTAAAGATGTCCAGCGATGTCTTCGATCTTTCTTCTGCAAGGAAATATGAGTTCCGGGATGTTGCGGGCAGGCCCGCGCTCTGCCTTGATGGCGTGGCGCTTCTGCGCGGCCTGTCTATCAACGATGGTTCGGTCACCGTCGACGTCGCAGCGTCCCGCGATCGCCAGTTTGGCGGGATTGCATTCAGGGCACAGGATGCGCTCTCTTATGAAGAAGCGTATTTGCGGCTGCACAAATCCCGTCAGCCTGACGCGGTGCAATATGCCCCGGTTTTGAACGGCGAGGGCCATTGGCAGCTGTTCGGTGGCCACCAGATCTCTGTAGATTTTGGCAGCTATGACTGGATCACCCTGCGTGTCGAGTTCGCCCTCGACCGGGCGACTGTCACCGTGTTCGGGGCTGACGAGGCAGAGCTTCGGATCAACGATCTTGTCCTCGACGAGACTGGAAAGCGGGCAGGGCTCTCCAGCATCGGAGGCGCGTGCTTTTCGAATCTACGCGTGAGCGACCAATCTTCCTATCCTCGCGAGCGGCTTGCGGCACCCGCGGATGCGCAGACCGGCACGATCAGTGAATGGGTACTGTCTCCTGCATCGAACTTCGCCGGGTTTCCCGCGCGCGCGCCTGAACAGGCGTCAGATTGGACGCCTGCCCGCACCGAGCGTGACGGCCTTCTGCTGATCTCCCGCTATCGCACAAAGCAGGTGAAAGAGGGCGGCGGCAGTAATAGCGAGACTGTCGTCTATGCAGCAACCACCGTCCAGAGTCCCGAAGATACGCTCGCAGTGGTGGAATTTGATGCCAGCGACAAGGCCCGTGTTTACCTCAACGGAGGCCCACTCGCGGAATTCGACAACACCTTCCGAGCGAAGGGTCCGACCTTTCGCGGCGATTTCGGCGCGGAACGTCAGCGGGTGTTCCTGCCGCTGAAGGCCGGCGACAATGAATTCGTTCTCGCGGTCGCGGACAGCGGCAACGGCTGGGGCCTCAAGGCGCGAATGATCTCCGACGTTCCGCCTCAAAGCAGGGCTTCCGAAACGACGGTTCGGGTGAAAAACTGACGCAATGCGCTGTCCCCGATCTCAACAGCGATGAAGATTTGAAGGATGTAGTGCAGTGGAATTGGTCGGTGCGTGTTTCTGACAAAGCTTTGCCTCGCTCCCTATCGTCCAGAACATGTTCTGAACGAGTGACCGGCGTGCAGCATCTGCGGGCACACAGGCCATAGCCGATCAGAGCACTGGAATCGACTCTAGTCTTGTGGGCGGTCGTTGCCGCAAGATGGCAGCAGCAATGTCAGCATCGCAACAAGTCGGGGGTGCCCCGTGACGATATCGTTCCGCGCCTCGAAGAAGCCAGTCGCCCGCAATTCAGAATAGCCGTGGACCATGGACCACAAGGCCGTTCCGAGCGTTTCGATATCGATTTCTCCCGAGGGGGCATTTGACCTTGATGATGCAAGCGCCTGAAGGAAATCCTGATATGCATCCTCGCAGACATTGAGAAATATTGGATCCTCCCAGTCGATCAGGTCCTTGCGCCACAGGATGCTGTACCGCCAGGGGTGTGCCTGCGAGAAAGTGTGCAGCGCTATAAGGTAGGCTCGGCCGCGGTCGGACAGCACAGCGTGCTGGCGCTCAACCTCGGCAAGATACTGGCTGAAGATCACGGTGGCCAACGAGGTCATCAGTTCCCGTCGATCCGCAAAATGGTTCACTGGAGCGGCGTGCGATACACCGGACGCTCGGGCGACAGCGCGGATAGTCACGCCGTCGGGCCCGGCCTCATCGAGGATCGCCAGCGCGTTTCCAAGAAGAGTATCTCGCATCGACCTGCGGCCTGCGTGGGAGGTGTTTGTCCGCTTCATCGCATTCACATTGACAGCGTCAATCCCAATTGTACATTGACACTGTCAATCAGAAACGCAGGACATATCGTGCTTTCCACGCTCTTTTTTCGTCGCGCCGCCCTAACGGTCGCAGTCTCCGTGCTCGGCGTGCTGGTGCCATATCTCGAGTACAGTCCGACCCACATCTTCAATCCGGACTGGCCCGGCCACGCGAAGCTGCACGACGTCTGGCAATTGCTGACAAACTCGACTTTCGCCGCTGCTGCAGTCTTTCTGACATGGACCAGGCCAGATCTCCGGCTTGCCGCGCGACTGGGCCTCGTTGCCCCCGCGGCGTTTCTGATCTCGTTCTTCACTATGGATCTCTACGGCGGGTCGATGGTCAACAGCGACGGGACGGAGCTGCGCTTCGGATCGGTCAACGCATCGCTGGTAATGATGCTGATCGTCAGCGCAGTACTCGGCTACCTCGCGATTGCACGCGACAATTCACAAGGCATGGAGTCTGGTCGATGAGTGGCGCTCCACTGCGGGTCGCGCTACCACCGCCCTCGGCGGTGCGTCCTCTGCTTCCCTCGCAGGAGTTACAATCTGGGATCTGTTTCAGCCCGCGGATGTCAGCGAAAGGAGATACAGATGCTGCGCCCGAAATGGCTGTACCTGTCTCACGAGGCGGAAGAGTGTGGCCGCAACTACAGTGTGTGGCAATCGCCGAAACACTGCCGCTATACCAGGACGCCTTGATCAGGCTGACAAGACTGCAAAGCCCTGGTGCGGCAATCATCAAGGCCGGCTCGATCGATGAACTGCTGGAGCTTGGTTCGCGCGGGATCGCTCCTGACCTATTTCTGATCGATCTGTCCTTGCCGGGGACAGGTCTTGACATCGCCCTGCCAGATCTTCGAAGGCAACACCGCACGGCCGCGATAGTGTCTCTTGCAACCGATGATGATGCAGCGACGATTATGCAGTCGCTGCATTTTGGCAGTGATGGCTTCATTCACAAAAGCGTACCCGGCGAACGATGCATCGAAGCAATCGGCAAAGTGCTGTCCGGTGAATTCGTGGTCGAGCGCAGGCACGACAATGCAACGCCGCAGTCACAACACCACGAGAGCGTGATCAGGCTGAGTGGGCGTCAGGGCGAGGTGCTCGACCTGCTGGCACAGGGTGCATCCAACAAGGCAATCGCGCGCGAACTGGCAATTTCGCATCTCACCGTCCGGCTCCACGTATCGTCCTTGCTACGAATTTTCGGCGTCAGCCGGCGACAGGACGTTGCACCGAAGGCCCGGCTCATCGGTGTGCTCGCGAATTGCGGCACGTAGAAGGCCTTAGCCCGATGCCGGTCGACTTTTGAGCGGAAAACCGGCGTTTTAATCGTTGAACGGGCCCAGATTCACAGCTTGCGACGTGTCACTCTCACAACCGACTGCTGCGGTCTGCGCTCGTCCCCATCGCGCTCTGCACGGTGACCCTTGTTCCAGCGCCCGGGGCTGAATCGACAATCGTGAACCGAAGTCCACCGGCGTCGCAAAGCCGCTGGACGATAAGAAGGCCAAGCCCGCCGCCGATCGCCGGACCTTCACGATCCGTTCGTTCTTTGCTGCGGTCCGTCATTTCCATACCCACCCCGTCGTCAGCGATCGTCAATTGGTCGTCGGCGAAGGTGATGTCGAGGCGATGCGCCCTTGAATGCGCGAAGCTGTTGGCAATCAGATTGTTGATGATGAGTTGGAAGAGCGTCCTGTGCGCGACGATTGCAGCGTCAGGCTCGACGGATATCTTCGTCTCGATCGATGTGTCGGGAAATCGCTCGCGAACATCGTCGACGGCCTGCACAATGATCGGGCGCAGCACAACACGTTCGCGCGCGGTGCCCGCTTCTTCACGCGCAAGGGCGAGAAGCAGGTCGAGCGTGTTGACCATGTCCTGCGTTGCCGTGTCGATCCGGCGAAGTGATGCGACGCTGGCAGCGGAAAGGCCGGCCTCAAGGGCGACGATCTCGGCTGAGCCGCGTATCACCGCGATAGGCGTGCGCAGCTCATGACTAGCTTCGCGCGTGAAGGCCTGTTCGCGCGCGATGAAACCACTGATGCGCTCAAAGGCTGAAGACAGCTGGCTGGCAAGCATGCCGATCTCATTGCGCGGATAGCGTGTGGAATCGATCTTCGGCACGGGCATGTTCGCGCTTCCGACTTGTGACGCAAGTTCCTCGAGCGGCGCGAGCGCACGGCGCGCAAGAACAAATCCGAGCAGGCCGGTAACGAGTGCGATCGACCCGCCAAGGAGGGCCATGAAGGTAAGAATGAATCCAAGAGCAGGCCTTATGAAGAGATAGCGGCTGACTTCCGCGACCGCGAATGCCGACGTCGCGGCCTCATCGGGCGCCAACCGGAACCGCGCGACATGATAATGTCTTCCCTCCAGACCACGAAATTCTATTTGTTCCCGCTCCGCCCGGACTTGGTCTTTCAGGTCTGACGGAAGATCGCGAGAGCTGCGGTAGATGGATATGTAGCTGAGCCCCGGATCGGTGACTGTTCCGGTTCGTGCCCAGTTGGCCTGCTGCCGCGCAATCTCGTCATCCAGAGCCTGAACGAACTGGCGGTCCTCTACGGCATAGGCGATGCCGAGAGCGACAATTGCGAACACTGTGCTGTTGGCCAGAACTGCCGCCGCAATCACAAGTCCGATCCGGCGATGCAGCTTGAAGCCGGAACCGATCATTCCGGAACCTTCAGTCGGAAGCCGACGCCGTGGACCGTCTCGATGAGCGGCATCGCAAACGGTCTGTCGACAACCTGACGAAGCAGATGCATGTGTGCTCGAAGCGCATCAGATGGAGGAGGTTCTTCACCCCAGATCTGCAGAGTGAGGTCGTTGCGGCTGACGGGATTGGGTGCCCTCTCGGCGAGGGTCAGCATAATATCCCAGAGCACAGGCGATAGATGCAACGTTTCTCCGTCGCGGGTCGCTGTTCTTGCCTGTCTGTCGATGCGCAAGGGTCCGATGGCCAGCAAGTAGGGCTGATTGAGCTGCCTGCGCTGTCCGAGCGCCCCGATCCGGGCGAGAAGCTCGGCCAGCGAGAACGGCTTCACAAGATAATCGTCCGCGCCGTGCGCAAAGCCGGCAAGCTTGTCATCCAGCGTGTCGCGAGCCGTCAGCATCATGACCGGCACCCGCCGGAATGCGCGCCTGCGAAGCTCCGCGCACAGATCGAGACCATCACGGCAGGGGAGGGAAAGGTCGAGCAGGACCACATCGAAATCCCGGTAAAGTGCGTCGCGCAGGCCTGCTTCTCCATCGGCAGCATAGTGCACCCGATGATCGTGCGCCTCGAGGTACGCAATTATCGTGTCCGCGAGATCGGCATTGTCCTCCACAAGCAGAATATCGAACCCATTGGCCATGATCGTAGCTCCCGCGTGCGGCTGAAAACAGTTCGCGCAGATCCGGCGTCAAAATTCCGTCAAAGCCATCATGGCATTAATTTGAGCCGCAGCAAGCCAAGCATGTGTCGAAACCACCATTGGGAGATTTCGACATGCCAAGATTTGCGCAACAATTGATTGCGTTCCTGCTCATGCTTGCTTCGGCCCTTCTTCCGTTACCGGCAACCGCTGCGGCACCAGCCGGCAAGGTCTTGCTTGTGATTAGCAGCCACGGCGCGCAATCGGGGCAGGAACGTCCCGGCTTCGAGATGGATGAGCTCAGCCAGGCTTACGCGGTATTTGCCGACAACGGCTTCGATGTCGAAATCGCCAGCCCGCAAGGCGGCGAGCCAGTCGCAGACGAATACGATCCTCGAAAGCCCTATAACGCGCGCGCTCTGAGCGATCCCGATTTTCTCGCGAGCTTTCGCCAGACCCGCCGCCTCATGGATGTGAAGTCCGAAGCTTACCGTGCCATTTTTGTCATCGGCGGCAAGGGAGCCATGTTCGATCTTCCCATCAACACGGATCTCAAGCAGCTGATTGCCGCCACATACGAAGCCGGAGGGGTCATCGGAGCTGTTTGCCACGGGCCGATGGCGTTCGCCAATCTGCGGCTATCGGATGGCAGTGCTCTCGTTGCAGGCCGGAACCTGACTGGCTTCAGCAACGAGGAAGAGGCGCTGTTCGGCAAGCGCTGGGTCCCGCATTTTCCGGTCTTCCTGGAAGATGCTCTGCGCGGAGCGGGCGGACAGTTCAGCAAGGGCGCGATCATGCTGGATCATGTGGTGACCGACGGTCGGCTGGTTACCGGGCAGAACCCCTATTCCACGGCGAGAACTGCTGAAGCGGTCGTGGCGGCGGTAGGACTGCCTGCCGCGCCGCGTCAGCCCTATCCCGACGAGCGCAGTGTTGCAGCCATTCATTCGCTGCTTGAAGGGGCGGGGACCCAGGTTGCCGAAGCCATCGCATCCGACCCCGCTGGGTACGACATACCGCTGATCGCTGTCTGGGGTTATTATCGTACGCTCCAGGCAGGCACTGATCGCGCTATGCTGGTCCAGGGGCTTGCCGTGATGGAGCTTGCCGAACCGCATTTCGCCGATCCTGAATTCAAGCGCACAATGGGAGAGGTGCGCCAGCGCCTCGCAAGCAGCAAATGAGGGGCGGCATTACACGCAGGACCGCTCTGGGAGGCGCGGCCGGCTTGCTCATGGTCGGAACTGGAGCGGCGGCGCTGTTTCCCAAGTCGCCAAAGCCTGCTGCTCGGTTTAACCGCGAACAGCTCGTCTACGATCTCCGATTCTGGCGCCACGAAGTTTTCGCGCGCCACCCCCGCTACGCCGGTCTTGATAGACTTGAGCCTGAAACCGAGGCGGCCTTCCTCGATGCCATTGCGGCTTGCCGCAACGGGACTTCGCGCCAGGAGGCGTTCCGACTCATTGCAAGCGTGAACCCGTTTTTCCGCGATGCGCATACACTGCTCCTGCCTTGGATCTCGGGCAACGAACCATCGGATGACGACCGGAAGGTCCAATTCCCTTTCGGGATAGACGTAGCACCCGGCACCGGGATGCTGTTGCGCAGTACATGGAGGCACACTGAAACGGGTCAAATGCTGCGCAAGGGCACGCCACTGGCACATATCAACGGTGTGTCAGCAAGGCAGCTGATCGCTCAGCTGGAGCCGTTCAGCCACGGCGAAACACCCCTGCTGCGATCCCACATGTTGTCGGTCATGTTACCCGGGTGGTTGGATTCGGTCATGGGGTGGCGCGGTGCGTTCGACATCGGCTTCGGTCCTGCTTCCGGTGGATCCGATATTCGGTGGACCCCCGGCAAGGAATGGGAACCGCAGGAATCGGGACCGCGTGATTTGCCTCGGCTGAGTTGGCCGCAACCCGAAATCGCCTTCCTGAAGGTGCCGACATTCGACGTCGACGAGGATCCATCGACCTTCGAGAAGGCAATCGAGGCTGCCTTCGCCACGATCCGCGCACGTAACGCCGCAGGCCTCGTAATCGATGTCCGCGGAAACACGGGTGGCCAGAGCGATGCCGGAGCAGCGATCATCCGTCATCTGCTCGCTCAGCCGGTGGTTCAGGTTTCCCGTGCGCGCGAACGACTGAACGAGAACAACAATGGACTGCTCGGCTATCGTGGCAAGCCCGGCGAGATGCTGGAGTTCGACCTTGGCGACAAGGCAATCGAGCCTGTGGCCCCGGCGCAAAGATATCGCGGTCCGGTTGTGGTTCTCATGGATGAGCTCACCTATTCAGCTGGCATCCTGTTTGTGACTTCGGTTCAAGACCATCGCCTTGCTCTGCTTGCTGGCAGGCCGACAGGCGGATTTGCCAACCAGACCGGCAATATGATGCCGACGGTTCTACCGAATACCGGCTTTACGGGGTTCATAGCCACCCGTGAGTTCGTCCGCCCGAGTGGCGACGTGCGGCAGCAGCCGGTGACCCCCGACATTGCTTTTGACGGCGAACCGACAGCGGCTGACCTTGCCAGTTTGCTGGGCGAAGCGCGGCAACGCCTTGGTCGAGCGGTCTTATGGCCTTGACCAATCCGGCACGCCTCGTGGCCCGCTCGACTGCCATCGCCGACGCTGCTGGCCGCGAAGATGGCCTCCCCAAGACGGCTTTGCGGTGTCGCAGTATATTAGTTGACTGGCGATCGGTCCAGAAGGTGGTGATCGGCGAAACATTGCCGCTTTACCGTGACGCTCTCGCCGAGATGATGCAGTCGCTCTGTCCCGCTGCCGCCATCACACGAGCGAGATCGATAGGTGATGTGCTGAAATTAGCATCGAGCCGCGTTTCTCCCGATCTTTTCCTGATCGATCTGGCGTTGCCGGGCATCGATTTTGGGATGGCCCTGCCGGAACTGCGCCGGCAGAATCCCAAAGCGGCAATCATCACGCTTGCGACGGATTTCGACATCGCGAATGTGGCGCTGTCGATGCGTGCGGGCAGTAACGGCTTCATCCACAAAGCCGTGACGCGAAGGCGCTGCATCGCGGCTATCGGCAAGGTTCTGGCAGGCGGATACGTGATCGAGCGCGACGAGGGCCTGCCCGCCAACCCCGGTCATGCGGGCATCGTCCTTACCGCGCGTCAAAGCGATGTGCTGACGTTGCTGGCGCTGGGCGCTTCGAACAAGGCCATCGCACGCGAGCTCGGAATTTCGCACCTCACCGTCCGTTTGCATGTGTCCGCTCTGCTTCGCATTCTAGGAGTGACCCGCAGAAGCGAGGTGCCCCCCAAGGCGCGCATTCTAGGAATCCTGAAGTGACGGGCCCCGAGGGCTGGCTCGTTGCATTCCTCCCAATCACGCCTGCTGAAGGGGAGCATCGCCAGGCTTGTGGCTCGGATCGCCACTCGACGGTGTACCAGTGCATTGCCGATGTATCTGTCAAATCAACGCTGAAGCTATAGGCAACGGCCCGGCGCGCCTTTCTCGCTCACCTGTCGGGACCAATATGGAAGTACAACAAAAAAGGAAATCTCGTGTCCACGTCGATCGCTGATCTTATAGAGGAATCGCTGAGCCACCGTGCAGTCAATCATCCTTATCTGCGAGCGCTGTCAGATGGCGAACTGCCCGATACAAGATGGGCACTGACCGACTTTGCACGACATTACTATGGCTACTCCCTCCATTTTCCTCGCTACCTCACGACGGTGATCTCCAAGCTTGAGATCGCCGCACATCGCAACAGCCTGCTCGAAAATCTCACCGAAGAGTCCGGGGTCTACGGTGAAGAAGAGTATGCGGAACTTGCAGCTGTCGGCATTGAACGGGAGTGGATCGAGGGGATACCCCATCCCAAGTTATTCCAGCGGTTCCGTGAGGCAGCGGGCATCACGACGCCCTATGCGCAGGACGACGAGGCCATTGAGCTGGTCTGCTGGCGGGAGTCCTTTCTCGGCACTCTGACATATGGTTCGGCCGCCGAAGCGCTAGGCTCGCTTGGCCTTGGCACGGAAAATATCGTGAGCACCATCTACGTGCCCTTCGTGAAGGCACTTTCAAGAACGAACTTCGCTCCGCGCGATGCGGTCTTCTTCCCGCTGCACACGGCAGTGGACGATCATCATCAGGCGGCGCTTGAGGAAATTTCCCTTCACTTTGCAGCCTTGCCTTCAGGCAAAGGTGATCTGCGCAGGGGCATGATCAAGGCCCTGTCGCTTCGTTCGAGCTTCTGGGACTGGATGTACGAGCGGGCGCTGGCTTGCGCCGACGAACCGAGATTTGCTCTGGTCTCCTGACCCGCATTCCCGTCGATAACCATTCAGATAAAGTAACGAGCTGAGAGACGACATTACTCATGACGCCGGAACTCAAGACGATTGTGCAAAACATCGAAGAGCGCCAGCCGCTGGCTCGCGGAATTTTGGCCGAGAAATTCCACGCGGATCCCGCTAAAGATCATCGCAGCATCTATCGAAATCGCAATGACAAGCTGGGTATCGACTTTTCAGTAGACGTTCTGGATTTTCCTGGTGCGCAAACCTTCGACACGCGCATTGTACGAATAGCTGCGGGCTGCAAAAATGAATTGCACAAGCATGCGCACGAGTCCCTATTCTGTGTGATCGACGGCGAGGCGGAGGTCCGCATCGGCGATGAGTTCCTGAGGTTGATGTCCGGCGAACTCGCGTTCGTGCCGAGGTGGGTATTTCATCAAACCAGAAATGTGTCTGCCTCTCATGAACTGGTTCTGCTTGCCATTACGGATTTCGGGCTGACCAAGGCTGTGCTCGGCAATTATGACAAGCGGACAAGGCTTGCGGCAAATGGCGCTGACGCCATGACGCCGATTACGTGATCGAGTTTCCGGAGGGCTCGGATGATGGTGCTGAACGGCCTGCCTGAAGAATGGCCAGGCTGTGGAAACAGCATATGATCTGCGTTTGCACCTTACCGTGTCTTCGCCGCCGGTAATTCAGCTCCCAACTGAACATTTGCAAGGACGAGACCCATGCTCGCCATCGAGGCAAGGCAGCTGACCAAGCACCTCGGAGACACTGTGATTGTGAACATGCTCGACCTGAGTGTTCCTGAGGGCAGTGTCTATGGCTTTCTCGGACCGAATGGTGCCGGCAAGACGACGACCATGCGCTTGCTCCTCGGACTTCTTCGTCCGGACAGCGGATCCGTGCGCTTGCTAGGCCATGATCTTGCCCGAGAGCGCCGCAGGGCACTTTCGGCGGTAGGGGCCTTCATTGAAAGCGCGTCGCTTTATGAGCACCTCAGCGCCCGAGAGAACCTCGGGCTGACCCAGAGGCTGCTGGGCTTGCAGCCGAACGAGATCGATCGCGTGCTTGAGGTGGTCGATCTGCTGTATGCTGGCGCGAAGCGCGTACGGGATTATTCGCTCGGCATGAAGCAGAGGCTTGCGCTTGCCCGTGCCCTCCTAGGGGCGCCGCGGCTGCTGTTGCTTGATGAGCCGACCAATGGGCTCGACCCGGACGGGATCATTGCCATGCGGGCCCTCATTCGCGAACTGCCCGATCGTATCGGTGGAACAGTGTTTGTCTCCAGCCACATGCTTTCCGAAGTCGAGCAGACTGCCAAGGATGTATGCCTGATCCGTAAGGGCTCGATCGTATTGCACGGCCGGGTATCGGAACTTCTGAACGGCGATGCGGAGGTTGAGATCGCCCTTGATCAACCAATGACCGCTCTTGCGAGACTTGCCGCGGCGGGGATGCGTGCTTGTCTGGGCGATAGCGACACCATCCGACTGAAATGTTCCCGGGGAGATCATTCCACCGCGATCGAGGCCAACAGGCTTCTCGTGAGTGAAGGTTTCGCGGTCCGATCGATAGTGCCGTGCAAGCGCAGCCTTGAGGATCTCTACCGGACCACTCTGACGGCCAGCGTAGTGGACAGCCATGGCACACCAAGGGTGGCAGCATGATCACGCTGATCAGGAATGAACTGCAGAAGCTTAAGGGTTCCCTCGCTTTGCTCGTCGCTGTTGCCGCACCGGCGCTTCCGGGGCTGCTTGTGATGCTCGGTCTCGTTTCGAAGGACTCGCCGGCTAACTGGTCGGACAGCTACAAGTTGGCATTGCCACTTTGGGCATTGTTCCTGGGTCCAATGGTGATAGCGGCATTCACCGCTCTGACCGGCCAGATCGAGCATCGCGGGCGGGGCTGGGATCATATCCTTGCCTTGCCAGTGCCAAGGTGGCGGATTTTCGTCGCAAAGATTGTCGTCACTTACGGCGCCCTTGTCGTCATGACTGCCCTTGTCATCGCCGGTGCCGGTCTGGGTACCTTGGCTGGCGGAGCCATGGGCGGCGGTGTGCCAGTCGAGACCTTCCCTTGGGAGAAGTTGCTGAAGACCAGCCTGCTTGTCATGGCTGCAATGACCACTCTGGTCGCTATCCAGATTTGGGTCTCATTGCGCTTTGTCAGTTTCGTGGTGCCGCTCGTTACCGGAATTGGGGGCGCCCTGGTCGGACTGTCGGTCCTGATCACCGGGACGCAGAAGGCCGAGTGGTTTCCATGGGTTCTGCCCTTCAACGCCATTGTTTCGCCCGACCCCTATCCGTTCGCAATGACGGGGCTGTTCTGTGGTTTGGCCATCATTGGCATTATGGTGCCGCATCTCTCGAGGCACCAGTTCCGCTGACAAGGATTTCCGTTCACGCCTTAATGCGGATTTGGGAGGGCACCATGGGTAAGCCCATGAAAGCATTCAAACAGAAGGTTGTGGCGAACCTCCTCGATGCGCCGCTCCAGAGGTCAATCAAGGCGGGCGCCGCGCTGCAAGTAATGTCAGCTGCACGGGCACAGAGCCGCTCGGCCAAATTGCCTTAATGAAACAGATGCACATGAGTGATGTTATGCACTCGGTTGCATAAGAGTTCTTGGCTTGGTATATATGCACTATGTTGCATATCAGAGCAGTCTGGCATGACCGGACCAGATCGACACAGCATCCACTGTGAGAACCGCGCTGATGCCCGGCAGCCGTAGATTTCTTGAGCGTGCCGTGCATTCCGGCGGCGGTTCGCTGGAGCTGGCGAGCGGTTGCAGTCCAGCTTGGCCGCAGGTCGGTTGCGTGCTGATTGCCGATGCGGTGCCGCTGTTCCGCGACGGACTGGCGCGGCTCGCGGAGGCTTCCTGCTCCGGCGTGCGCGTAATTCAGTCTGGCAGCATCGGCGACATTTGGCGGCTTGCCGCACAGGACCGGTTGCCGGACCTCTTTCTTGTCGATCTAGGCCTGCTTGGCCTCGAGCTCGGTTTCGAGCTTGCTCGCCTGCGCAAATGCTATCGCAGCGCATCGATTATCGCCATGGCGCACGATGCCGACGCCGCGACCATCACCGCTGCCATGCGTTCTGGCTGTAACGGCTTCATTCACAAGGGGCTGCCCCGAGAGCAATGCGCTTGGGCGATCGGCAGAGTGTTGGCCGGCTTCTGTGTGGTGGAGCACAGCGAGGCCGATCCTGCGGACTCGCGACAGATCCAGATTGATAATAAGAGCGCTCTTACGGCGCGTCAGAGCGCCGTACTCGGCCTCCTTGCCGAAGGTGCATCCAACAAGGCGATCGCCCGCGAACTTGGCATCTCCCACCTCACAGTCCGCCTTCACGTCTCCAGCCTTCTGCGCATCTTCGCTGTCAACCGCCGAACCGAGGTCGCACCCAAAGCGCGCATTCTCGGAATGCTGACACCTGCCTGATCTGCGCGCTTTGCTGCGGATCCTTGCGACACCTTGGCGGCGTTTTGCAACTAGCGGTCCCTTTGTTGACGCCTAGTAATGCAAGGCGTAAGCTCGCCATCATGAACGCCGAAATGCTCAAGGGTCATCTCGACAACATCCTGCTCGCGGCTCTCCGTTCGGGGCCGGCTCACGGTTACGGCCTTATCGAAGTGCTGCGGCAGCGCAGCGGCGGGCATTTCGACTTGCCGGAAGGCACGGTCTATCCGGCCCTGCACCGCCTTGAGCTTGCCGGCCTCATCGAGAGCAATTGGGAACAGTCACCTGGTGGCAGGCGTCGTCGCGTTTATATGCTGACCCGGAAGGGCAGCACGTCACTTGACCAGAGGCAGTCCGACTGGGTCAGGTTCTCAGAGGCGATCAGCCACTGTCTGAGCGAAGCCAAGCTGTGTCACAGCTGATTCAGGAATACCTGCTGAGCATTGAGCGCAAGCTTGATTTCGACTCAGGACTGGCGCTGCGTGCTCGCGAGGACGTGGAGGAATACCTTCACGAGTTTGCCGCGGACCGGCATCTTGGAGCGCAAGACGCTGTGCAACTTGCGATTGCAGGCTTTGGAGATTCCGATTCGGTTGCGAGACAGTATGCAGCCTCGGGGCTGGGACGACAGATCAGTCAGACATGGCTCACCCTCATTCTGGCAATGGCGGGTGCATTCGCCGCCATGCGCCTTCGCGCCATGACCTTCGGCGTGGAGGTGAACGAGCTGTTCAGCGCACTTCTCTGGCTTGATCGCTTCGCCTTGGCCACATGCCTTTGCTTCGCGGCGATCGGCCGTTTAGGTTTCTCCTTCCGCCTGCCACTGCAAGTCTGTTCCCCGCGCACAGCTTTCAGGATTGCGATGCTGGCCATAGCCTGTTCGGTGGCCTTCGGGCTCTCCCGTGCGGCGCTCGCAAACGCGGTGAATTTGACGGGCTGGCCTGCGTTGATCGTCATTGCCACCGCCGCTGCCGAGATAATCGCGGTCGCTTTTGTGGGTATACGTGTGCGCAAGATGGACAGATATTTCTTTCGAGCATCCGCTGCGGGCTGAGAGCTCTTCGAGTTTCTCTCCCCCCTGAATTTTTGTCCGGCAGCGCCTCGGCATAGCACAGGACTCATTTACTCACGGCATTCACGATCGCAGAAAATGCCGCCTTGTCGAGCGCGTGCGTCTGAATCGTGTCGCCTGCCGGATTGGCCGAAAGTTTCACGATCACCACATTGTGCTTCGGATTGATCACGAGGTGCTGACCGAACAGCCCTTTCGCCTCGATGGATCGGTCGGCATCGCCGGGAACCCACCATTGGTTGCGGTAGCTGTAACCGGAACGGATCGAAGCTTGCACCGATTGGGCGAACGCATTCCGGGCAGAGCCGTCATGAAGCACGTCGATCGAAGACCTGCTGAGAACTGCATCCGGACGACCTCCCTTGTCGATCACCGCCTGTCCCAGCCGGGCGAGGTCGAGCGGTGTGGCCACCAAGCCTACGCTGCCAATGTTCAGACCATAGGGGTCTACGATGTAATAGGCGTCGTCCTGTGCTCCGATCACCGACCACAGTTGCTGCGACACCATTTCGGAGAGCGATGTGTCGGAGGTGCGCTGGAGAATCCAGGCAACGACCTCGGTGTCGGCAGACATATATGCGAATGCCCCGCCATGCCCTGACCCTGCGCTGATCGTCGCAAGATAGTCATACATGTTCCGGGCGACAGGAAGATCCTTTGGCGGGGCGAGCAAACCTGCGGCGAAAAGATATCTGAAAACGTCGGCCTTGGGGTCCGAGAAGGATTCCCGATAGGCAATGCCAACCCGCATATCGAGGGCGTCTTGCAGTGTCGCGCCTTCCCAGCCGCTGCCCTGAAGCTCGGGGAGGTAGGCGGTGATCTGCTTGCCACGATCAAGTCTTCCATCCTCGATCGCCTTCATGGCAAGTAACCCTACGATCGACTTGCTCATCGACCACAGGGCGTGAGGGGTCCGCCCGGTCATGCCGGGATCATACTGCTGATAGACGATTCTGCCCTTGTGCAGCACGACGAGCGCGTCGGTGTGAGTGCGTTTCTGCCATTCGGCTAGCGACAGCGTTTCCTCACCTGCGGCGACAAACTCGATCTTCGCGAGGTCCCTTTGCTTTCCGACAATAAGTGAGCTTGCTCTCTCGGGCCGTCTCACGGTTTGCGTAGGGTAGAGTTGGCGCAGGTTGCGGAACGCCCAGCGCAGATTTTCCGGCCTGAGGATATTGGCCTTGCTCACCACCGTGTCAGCCGCCGGAGGAAAACCATTCATCCTCGCCTGAGATGAAGTTGCAACGGGTTGGTCAACACTCGGCTTGTCCTGCCATGCCATGACCGGACCGCTGAGCAATAGCCCTCCTAAGCTTGCACAGGCGAGAAGAACTGGGGCACGTCTTTTCATTTTCGAGTCCTTTGTGTCGGGAGGGTTAGATGGCTGGGTGCAGCCGTCACGCCGCGAGCGGCCTGCGGGCGGCGCGGCGCGCGAGAAGGCGCAGCGCTACCGCAAGAAGAAGAAGTGCGACCGGGATGATGTAGAACTCACTGACCGGAATACGCTTGGCATTCGAGAGCACGAAATTGCCCCACACAACCCAGACGGCGAGCGTGTGGAACTGCTTCCAGCGGGCGGGCCCCAGCTTCCGCACGGCGCCGTCAAAGGATGTGGCGGCCAGAAGGGTGATGAAGAGATATCCGGTGCCGCCCAGAACCAGGTTGATAGTTTTGACCATCGACCAGAAAGTGACAGGGTCGGCGTTGAGGAACATGACCAGCAGCAGGGCGTGCATGAGGTGTGAAAAGGCAAAGCTCAGCCCGAACCACCGCCTGTTGCGAACGAGGAAAGCTGTTGAAGAGCTCGGCCACAGCTTTTGCAGCGCCGAGGCACAGAAGGCGATAAGGAACAGCGCCAACGAAAATCGCGCCGTCAGGCGCACAGCGAACCGAATGGATTCAACGCTGAAGGTGCCAGCATAAAGCACCCCCATGACCACTACACCGATTGCCGACGCAATCAGCAGGAACAAAATCCGCCCCGTGATCGCCGGGGTTGTGGCATTTCGCGTCGTCATCTCGGGTCTCCCGCATTACCTAGAATCGCTAGGTATTCGAGAATACCTAGCTATGCAAGATTAATCCGGGATCTTGGCTTCGAGCTTGTCCTCGGGCATCGGGCAAAACACGTCGGGTCGGGAGTGGACGGAATATCGATGATTGGAGTCGGTCACGTTGATATTGACCGATTCCCGGAGCCCTTGAGCATCTCTACTGCTGAGGCCGCCCGTCGAGTGCGTGTCTCTGGCTTGTCACCCGAACCAGCAAGCGACCCATCGGTCAGCTCGAATACGTCGACCGACCCGATACCCGTCGTTCCGTTGTGGCTATAGTCAATAAACCACTGCCCTCCGGTCTGCCGCGTTGTGGCAGTACCGTGGTCTTCGAAATCAGCAGCCCCGAAAGAACCGCCGTCGATGTCGCCAATGCCTCCGTTTCCAGGAATGGCTTGGCAGTCGGAGATGTTGATGGTGACCGTTCCGCCGGCCGCAACCGTGGCGGCCTGGGCCGGGCATTCGCCCGAGGTGTGTTGTGCATGAGCGGGGCTAACGGCGAGCAGATGCCCGCATAGCAGCAAGGCAGCTCCGACTGCCTTCCGAAGCGAATTCCGTATGCCGCCGCCCATTGCGATACCCCTGACGTTCGATCGCGACAAACAATGGCGAGTCTGGGGCGCGCGGATAGCACTGGCGCATTATTTTATAGTATTCAGCGATGTACTAGTACAATCTCGTTGGTGTTGTCAGCTTTGGAGCTATTGACAAGTGACTGCTGTCGGTACCGGAAATATGTCATAACCAAGTATATGGGGCACGCCACCAGAGCATGCGGACAAATATTCATTGGAGCAGTGCACCGGAAATGGATTGCCCACTAACGATTGCCGGGGAGGGACTGGCCTCGCCGCTTATTTGCTGAAAAGGCCCACGAGCCCGCGATTGTGCATCGCAAGGCCGTCCCGTCATCGAGCGGCGCGCGCCTCGGGCGTCGACCGCCCTGCGGATTGCACTGGTGCGCCGGAACTGTTCCAAAGCCTTAGGTCGAGCGGCATGATATCGTCTGGATCTGGCCGGCAACTCGTTCGCCCGACGGTGCTTCCGATGTCGAGCAGCCACATTGCGGAAGGCAGCCATCATGCTTCTGACATTTCTTGCAGCCGCGACAGGCACCGCAGTCGAACAATCCGACATGCAGGGCGCACGCCTTGAAGCGGGGGAGATTTGCTATTCCATTCTCGCAGGAGGCAAGCCTGTCGGGACGACGCGTCAAATCATCACGCCACGGGAGGAAAATGGATTTCCGGTATGGGATATCGTGGTGCACCAGCGAGCAGGCGGCGGTGCCTTTGATATGCGCGACCACTTCGTTCTTGTGCGGGACACGATGCTGCCGCTCCGCATGGAAAGTGCGCGCGGGCGTGAACGGAGCGAGCGTGGCTGGCACCGGGTCAACATCACCTACTCCGACAACCGTATCAAGGGAACGAAGGAAACAGCTGCCGGAGTCACTCCTTTTGATGTGCCGCTCTCGGACCCTGTTTGGGACGGCAACCTTTGGGGTGCCGCATTTGCAGCATTGCCGCTTGCCGAGGGCGGGCGCTATGAGATCCCATTCTGGCAATACGACAAGGGCTTCGGTTCCTTCACGGTACGCGTCGTCGGCACCGAGGACGTCGAAACTCCTGACGGCACCCTTTCAGCATGGATTGTGGAAGCAGGGGATCAGCCAGAAGCGTTGCTCCGATACCAGATCGCAAGAAGCCCACGGAAGGAACTCGGTTACCGATCCGCACGCGGTGCGCAGCAAATCGATAAAGGCTGCGATTAAGCGCCACTTAAGAGCTAAGTACCAGATATCGGTACTTGGAGATGCAGGGCGTCAAGTTCACCATGCCGAGCATGGCTCAAAGCGAACTTCCTCCTGGCAGCGGCAGGCACGCTGCGCTCGAACGACTTACCGATCGCGAGAAAGAGTGCTTGCTGCGGCGGCTGCATCATCAAACCGCCAAGGAAATGGCGATCGACATGGGGCTGTCATCTCATGCCATCGAAAAACGTCTCAAGATGGCTCGGACCAAACTTGGTGTTTCGTCGTCGCTTCAGGCCGCCCGCCTGCTGGCGGCAAGTGAAGGGTACCAGATCACAGGACCCCTGCCGACGGACCTCGACGAAGCGCAAACCTCGGCCAAAGCTCCTCATCTCCAAACAGTGCTCACCGGAGCATGCCTTATGTTTGCAGCTGTTATTGTCGTCATGTTGGTAGCCGGTCCTGGTGCCGAACCCTTCGCCCTTCCAAGGCCAGGCGAGATTATCGTCTCGGGCCCTTCGACGTTTGATGAACTCGATAAGGACAGGAGCGGTTTCCTCGAAGGCGAAGAGGCTCCTGCGCTTGCTCAGTTTGGTGGAGACGCCGAGTATGAGCAGCTCCCTGACGGTAGTGTACACTTAAGTGGTGATTACGTTACAGTTATCGAAAGCAGCGGGCTTCGGGACAGATTTTATCTTGAAGCCGATGCTGATCGTGATGGGAAGGTTTCAGCCGCCGAATTCAGTCGCTGGGCCGGGATAAGGACCACGGTGCAAGAGCCTGCCGGCTGTGCGGAGCGGACCGAAAGCTGTCCTGCGGGTCAAAGCAGGGGCTGAAACTCTATTGGAATGCATCGCACCGGCAAGCCGCACCGACATGCCCAATCCCTTCGGTGCGACCAAGGCTAGTCAATCGTCACAGCCGACAAGGCGTGTGGCATGGGGCGGGTGACGCGCGCAGACCGGACGCCGATTCAGACGTTTTCGCCGTGAAAGCTAGCGTTCGTTGCCCGCCCCGAACGTGTCGCCCTCTTTTACTCGCTCGCGTTGCTACATCAAGCCGAGGGCGGGTGCCTTTTACCTCGCGAGAGGAGCTCCTGAAAGCCGCCGTTCGCAAATCCGCCCATCACCGGTCATGAGCGAGCTCGATGCACGGTCCTTAAAGCAGCATGGCGGGTTTTGGCGGAAGCGGACGTTCATTGCCCTTACTGGGAATGCCCGTCCCTGAATCGAGAGCTGCCGACGTTGAGTGCATGATCGGACGGTGGGGGTATTGCAGGGGATATCATGGAGGTCGCAGTCTAAGTTTTCGTTCTAAATCAACTGCGATTCGTTCGCTAAATGCTCCTCCTCTGCTACCAGCGGTATCCATCCACTAGCTTCCACAATCCCTTTCGTTTGCGCCCCGTCGAAAACAAAGTTCGCGGTGGCGAAAGGCGAACTGACCCAAGCTTGAATGCGTGCCGACTTTCGCCGAAACCAATCAAATAAACTGGGGGCATTGTTGGGGGCACAAGTTCGGAATTGCGCATGTTTAATGACTTTAAATCAACGAGATAAAGGACGCAGTAGGATCCCACCCTCTCCGCCAAGCATCTTTATTGCGAATTTCCAGTTCCGAGCGGTGCCGCCGCTAATCCGGGATCCAAGTCCTGCCTCGATGCACCAAGCATCGTGTGGGAGCAGATATCCCAGCCAGCCGCTTCGAATGACCGTGCTTGGGACTTTGCGGACAGTCACGTGTTTTGTGCAAGCGGCCGCTCTCCTGCCGCAACCGATGGTCGACACGCAGCCCACCACGCGGCTGATCGACCTTGCATGACCTCGCAAATTGCAGCAGCGCCTCTCCCATACGGAGCCTCGACCCATGCCTGATGCCGACCTGACCACGCCTCAAGCCGCTAGCGATACCGGCCACATCGCCATGCTCGAAGCGATCGAGCAGCGGCTGCGCTGGCTGTCATCGTGGACGGTGCACAATGCGAACAATCTGCGTCTCAAGCGTGACGGGCTGAAGGTCGGCGGGCATCAGGCATCGTGCGCCTCGATGACCGCGATCATGACCGCGCTCTATTTCCATGCGCTGGGGCCGAAGGACAAGGTGGCGGTGAAGCCGCACGCCGGGCCGGTGCTGCACGCGATCCACTATCTGCTGGACGAGCAGACGCGCGAGAAGCTTGAGGCGTTTCGGGGGCTGGGCGGGGTGCAGTCCTATCCCAGCCGCACCAAGGATACAATTCCCGTCGACTTCTCGACCGGCTCGGTCGGCCTCGGGGTGGCGGTGACGGCGTTCAGCAGCCTCGTGCAGGATTACCTCGTCGCGCACGGCCAGCTCGCCGAAGCCGACACTGGCCGGATGATTGCGTTGATGGGCGATGCCGAGCTGGACGAGGGCAATATCTACGAATGCCTGATCGAGGGCTACAAGCACGACCTCCGCAATTGCTGGTGGATCGTCGACTACAACCGCCAGAGCCTCGATGCGACCACGGCGGACCGGATGTTCCGCCGCTTCGACGATATCTTCGAGACCTGCGGCTGGCGGGTGGTGACGCTGAAGCACGGCAGGCTCCAGCGCGAGGCGTTCAAGCGGCCCGGGGGCAAGGCGTTGGAGGACTGGATCGAGAACTGCCCCAATGCCGACTTCGCGGTGCTGACCTATCTCGGCGGCGCGGCGTGGCGCGAGCGGTTGGAGCGGGATCTGGCGGGCGTACGGGGCGTGGCCGAATTGCTGGCCGATCATGACGATGCCGCGCTTGCCCGGCTGATGACCAACCTTGGCGGGCATTGCCTCGAAACGCTGACGCAGGCCTTCGACAGCGTGACCGACGACAAGCCGACGCTGTTCATCGCCTATACCGTCAAGGGCTACGGCTTACCGCTGGCCGGGCACAAGGACAATCACTCCGGCATGATGAACACCGCGCAGATCGAAGGGCTGCGCGCCGAACTCGGGATCGAACCGGGGCAGGAATGGGACAAGTGGGCGGGTCTCGGCGACAATCTCGCCGCGCGGCTCGAGGCGCTGGTGAAAGACAGCCCGATTGCCCGCAAGGCCGCCGAACACCGCGCGCCTGCCGTGCCGGTGCCGGCCTTGCCGGTGCCGGAAGGGGCGGTGCAGTCCACACAAGCAGCCTTCGGGCGCATCCTCTTCGATCTCTCCAAGTCCGATGCGCCGCTCGCCGACCGGATCGTGACCACCGCGCCCGATGTGACCCAGACCACCAACCTCGGTGCCTTCGTCAACCAGCGCGGGCTGTTCCGGCGGCAGGAACTGGCCGACGTGTTCCAGAAGGCCAAGATCCCTTCCGCGCAGAAGTGGTCTGCGCACACCGCCGGCCAGCACATCGAGCTGGGGATCGCCGAGAACAACTTCTTCCTCGCGCTCACGTCGCTGGGGCTGGCCGCGCCGCACTTCGGCACGCGGCTGCTGCCGGTGGGGACGGTCTATGATCCCTTCATCGCGCGCGGTTTGGATGCCCTCAACTATGGCTGCTATCAGGATGCACGCTTCCTGCTGGTGGGCACGCCTTCAGGCATCACGCTGGCGGGCGAGGGCGGGGCGCACCAGTCGATCAACACGCCGCTGATCGGAATGGGCCAGCCGGGGCTCGAGAGCTTCGATCCTGCCTTCGCCGACGAGGTCGCGCTGCTGATGCGCTGGGCGTTCGAGCATATGCAGGCCGAGGGCGGCAGCTCGGTCTATCTGAGGCTCACCACCCGGCAGATCGAACAACAGGCGCGCTCCGACGACAGCTGGCAGGCAGGTGCCGTCGCCGGGGCTTACTGGCTGCGCGAACCCGCCCCCGGTGCCAAGGCCGCGATCGCCTATAGCGGCGCGGTTGCCCCCGAGGCGCTGTCTGCGTGGGAGCAGCTCACCGACGACATCCCCGGCCTCGGCCTCCTCGCCGTGACCTCGCCCGACAGGCTGCACCGCGACTGGTCGCGGTCGCGCGCTGCGCGCTGGAACGGGGGCACGCGCCAGCCGAGCCACATCGAGACCCTGCTCGGCCGGCTTGCCCCCGATGCCGGCCTCGTCACCGTGCTGGACGGATCGCCTGCGGCGCTTTCGTGGCTCGGCGGGGTGCGCGGGCACCGTGTCAGCCCGCTCGGCACCGACCGCTTCGGCCAGACCGGAGACCTCCCCGATCTTTACCGCACCTACCGCCTCGACGAGGAAGCAATCTTCGAAGCCATGGCAGAGCTGTTCCTCGGCTGATCGGGTCCCTAGTCGCTCGACAGCTTCACGCTCAAGGCCGACAACCCCGACGCCCTGCCGGCCAGCAGGCGGCGGCGTGAAGCACGCCGGAAATGAGGGCTCGCAAATTTTGTCCTTCCACGATGCGCGACAGATGATATGAGATAACATCATACATCAATCCCGGAAGGCTGGAAGATGAAATCGATTGCCCTGGCAACAGGCTTGCTGTGGGCAAGTTCCGTCTCCGCCCAGGACCAGACACCCCGGCAAGAAGACCGTGAGGCAACGCCCGAGAAGAATGGGGCGAGTCAGCCGACCGATTTGCCGGACACGCAAACGGATCCGTCGCAGCGCGGCGGCCCTTCCAGCATTGCGCTGGTCAATCGCTCCGAAGAGAACGTCATCACCCAGGCATCCGATGCCTTCGGGACCAGCGTGGGCGATGAGACCATCGGTCTCTACAGCGGCGGCAATGTGCGGGGGTTCTCCGCTTTCGCCGCGCAGAACGTGCGGATCGAAGGGCTCTACTTCGACAACCAGGGCCCGCTCAGCGATGCAGTGCGCGCCGGATCGACGATCCAGGTCGGCATTTCGGCGCTCGGCTACCCGTTTCCGGCGCCGACGGGGATCGTGGATTTCGCTTTCCGGCGCGTGGGCGAGCGGCCCGTGGTCAGCGCCCGCACCGGATTCGGTGATTTCTTCGCGCCCTTCGCCACCGTCGATGCCGCACTGCCGCTGACCGGCAGTCTCGACCTCAATGTCGGTGCCGGGGTCGAGGAGTTCATCTACCCCGATGGAGCGGATTTCTGGTTCGTGCGTTACGGCGGGGTGATGCGCTGGCGCCCTGCCGACGGCGTGGAGCTGACCGGATTCTACAGCCGCTACGACTATTTCGACGAGGAGACGACACCGGTGATCTTCACCGCCAGTGCCTTCCTCCCCCGCCGTGTCGCCCGCAACCGCTTCGTCGGTCAGGACTGGGCCGACTGGGCGGGCCATTCGCAGAATTTCGGCGGCATGGCGAAGGTCACGCGCGGGGGCTGGCGGATCGGGCTGGGGCTGTTCTCCTCGCGCTTCACCATCGACCGGTTCGGCGCGAATTTCTTCGCCAGTACGCGGGCCGATGGCAGCGCCGAACGGCAGGTCCTGCTGGGCCGCGATCAGGTGTCCCAATCCTATTCGGGCGAGTTGCTGGTCGAGCGTGAATTCGCCGAAGGTCCGCGCCGCCATCGGCTGCTGGCTTCGGCAAGGTTCCGGCGGGTTGATGACGACCTTGGCGGCTTCGCTTTTCGCAGCCTCGGCCCCGGCACGATCGACGTCGCCGATCCGGTTACCGAGCCCGCCGTCGCCTTCGGCGCGCTGACCCGCGACGAGATCGGGCAGGAGACCGGTGCGTTGGGCTACGAGATGCAATGGCAAGGGCTGGGCGAATTCAATCTCGGGGTGCAGAAGACCCGCTATCGCAAGGAAGTGCGCGCGCCCGGTCTTGCTCCGACCGCCAACGAGGACAGTCCGATCCTGTGGAACGCCTCGGCCGCGATCACGGCGATCGAGGGGCTGGCGATCTATGCCGCGACCACGCGCGGGCTGGAGGAAAGCGGCACCGCGCCGTCCTTTGCCGCCAACGCCAACCTCACTCTACCCGCCTTGCGCACCCGGCAGGTCGAAGCCGGGGTGCGCTGGACGCTGGCCAAGGACGTCAAGCTGATCACCGGGCTGTTCGACGTGCGCCGCCCCTATTTCGAGCTCGATACCGACAACGTCTTCCGCGTGCTGGGCGACGTGAAGCACCGGGGCGCGGAAATCTCGCTGACAGCGAGGCCCGTGCCGGGGCTCAATGTGGTGGCAGGAGCGGTCCTGATGCGTCCGCGCGTTACCGGCGAGGCGGTGGAGCAAGGCTGCCTGGGCGAACGACCGCTGGGCCGGGTGGGCACGACACTCGACCTCAGGATCGATTATCAGCCACCGGCCTTCGATGCCCTCTCGGTCGATCTCGGCATCAACTACACAGGTGACCGAGCCGCGCGCATCGACAACACGCTGTTCATCCCCGAGCGCGCGCTTGTCGATCTCGGCACGCGCTACCGCTTCAGGCTCGGCCGCACGCCTGCCGTGCTGCGCGCACAGATCGCCAACCTGACCAATGTGTTCGGTTGGAACGTCACGGGCGGCGGGGGCTTCCAGTTCATCGCCTCGCGGCGGTTCAACCTGTCGTTTTCGGCTGACTTCTGAAGCCACCCCTTGGCGGTCATGGGCGGGGCCGCGCCGCTGTCCGGCTGTTCGTGGCGGTGGAGATGCCTGATGACACCGCGCGCGGCGCCATCGTCTGACACGGGGAGTTCTAGGGCTGGTGCAGCTTCATCTGCCCGAGCAGCGCCAGAGCTTCCTGCGCGGAGCCCGGCGGGGTGGTCCTTGACATCTCAAGCATGACTGCGCCGTGGAGGGTCGACCAGACCAGCGTTTCCATCGCCAGCGCGCGGGCTCTGGGTATGCCCCGCGCGATCAACTCCGTGCCGTAGACCGAGAGCGTCGCCCGCGCCCGCGCCACCGCCGCGCCCAACGCCCCATCGCCGCTGTCCTCCTGCTGATGGACTTCGAACATCAAGCGGTAGGTGTTCGCATTGGCGAACGCGAAGTCGATATAGGCCCGGCCCGCCGCCATGGCCTTGGCTGCGCTGCCTCCGGGCGTGTCGGCATAGGCCTGCTCGAGCTCGGCGGCGAAGGCTTCGAAGCCCCGGATGCGCACCGCCGCGAGGATCTCGTCGCGGCTGGCGAAATAGCGATAGGGGGTCATCGGACTGATCCCCATGGCCCCGGCGATCTGGCGCATCGAGACGTTCTCCGCGCCATGCTCGGCAAACAGGCGTGCGGCCACGTCGCACAGCTCGGCCTTGAAGCGGGCAAGATCATCCTGGCTCAACGGGCGCGACACGGACATCCTCCAATCCTTGCGCCAGGAGCGTAGCGGGCAGGGATTGACCGTTCAATCTTACACTGTAAATTTACAGCGTAAATAAGTTCCGGACGAGGGCCGATTCGATGAAGACCATTGCCACCGATTATCTCGTCATCGGCGCGGGTGCCGTCGGCATGGCCTTTGCGGACACGATCCTCGAGGAAACCGACGCGCATGTGACCATCATCGACCGGCAGGCCCGTCCGGGCGGCCACTGGAACGATGCCTACTCCTTCGTTGCGCTGCATCAGCCCTCGGCCTTTTACGGCGTGAACTCGCTCCCGCTGGGCGAGAACCGAAAGGACAGCCACGGTGTCAACGCGGGCCTTTACGAGCTTGCGTCCGGGCCGGAGATCAGCGGCTATTACGAAAGGGTGATGCGCCAGCGGCTGCTTCCGTCGGGCCGCGTGACCTATCTGCCGATGTCCGAACATCGCGGCGAGGGGCGCGTCGTCTCGTTGATGTCGGGCGAGGAGGTGCAGGTGAGCGTGCGCCGCAAGGTGGTGGAATCGGCCCACAACAGCCCGGTCATTCCCGCCAATCACACACCGCGCTTTGCCGTGGGCGAGGGCGTCCGCATGGTGCCGCCGGGCGCGCTGCCGCGGCTGTGGCTCGCTCCCGAACGGCCCGAGCGCTTCGTGATCCTCGGCGCGGGCAAGACCGCGATGGACGCGATTGGCTGGCTGCTTGCGATGGGCACACCGGCTGAGTCGATCCAGTGGATCAAGCCGCGCGAAAGCTGGCTGATCAACCGCACTTGCACCCAGCCCGGGGCGGAGTTCTTCGACGCCGTGTTCGGCGGCCAGCTCGCCCAGATGCGCGCTTTTGCGCAAGGCACCTCACCCGATGATATCTTCGCCCGGCTCGAAGCGGCAGGCATGATGCTGCGGATCGATCCGGCCGTGACGCCCACGATGTTCCACTACGCGACGATCTCGGAAGGCGAGGTCGCGGCTCTGCGCACCGTCACCAACGTCGTGCGCAAGGGGCGCGTGCAGGCGATCACGCAGGCGGCAATCACGCTCGAGCAGGGCAGCGAGCCTGCCATTCCCGGCGCGCTCTATGTCGATTGCACCGCCTCCGCAGTCGAACCGCGCCCGCCTGTGCCGATCTTTCAGGGCGACCGGATCGTGCCGCAGCTCGTGCGCGTGCCGCAGCCCTGTTTCAGCGCCGCGCTGATTGCCTTTGTCGAGGCGCATTATCCCGACGATGCGGCGAAGAACGCGCTGTGCCGCACAGTGCCTTTCCCGCACGATCTCAAGAGCTATCTCACCACCAACATCGTCAACATCATGAATCAGGGCGCATGGTTTGCCGACGAGCGGCTCGGCGCATGGATCCGCCGGAGCCGCCTTGACGGTTTCGGCAAGATCGCGGCCGCGGTGGACCGCAGCGATACGGCAAGGGTCGCAGTGTTGCAGGAGCTGCGGCAGACCGGACCTGCAGCGGTGCAGAATCTGATGCGGCTCGCCGCGGCCTGATCAGCGCAGCAGCTTGAGCGCCCCGGTCAGGGAGCGCACCCATTTGTCCGGTCCTGCAATCCCCATGCCGAGCAGCGGCTCGGAGCCAAGGTCGCGGACCGAGAATGCATCTGCATAGGCCGCGAAGTCGTGGATCGTCCGGGCGAACTGCGGGAAGGGCACGAGGACGGCGCCCTCCGGTGCGGCCGCCGCCTTCCCGAGCAGCGTCGCAAGCGTCCCGGCCGAGGCCTGCAGGACCGGGATCGGACGGTCGGCGCTGTTCAGGTAGGCACGACCTGTGCTGTCGACCAGCGTCCTTCCTCCAAGCGCTGGCATGGCCGCCCCGAGGCCTGCGGCGAGCACCGCTACGGTGTTGGCGAGGAGCCCCAGCGGCTGATCGGGGTCGATCACGATGGCGACCCGCAGCGCCTGTGTGCCGGCATCAGTCACGGCTGACCGCCGAGCGCGCGAGCAGGAGGGCGTTGCGCGGGTTCTCGCCGATGCGGCGCACCGCGTAGGGCCACCAGTCCGGGCCGAAGGGAACATAGAGGCGCACCCTCTCGCCCTCCCGGGCCAGCGCCTCGGCGACATTCGTGCGCACGCCGAGCAACATCTCGAACTCGTATTCCCCCGGCTGCCAGCCATGGGATCGCGCTTCATGGCGGGCGTGGTCGTGGAGGGCCGTGTCATGCGTGGCGATGACGGGGTAGAAGCCGGCAGACTTCGCTTGGGGCGAGAGCATCAGGCTGATCAACTTGCGGTAGTTGGCCTTGATCTCCCTTTCCTTCTGCAAGGCCAGCGGCGGGCCTGCCGCAAAGGCGCCCTTTACCAGCCTAACCCGCGCTCCCGTTTCGATGGCGCGGCGCAGGTCCTCGAGCGTTCGGTGGCGATAGGCCTGAAGGGTGAGCCCGACCGGGAGGCCGGCACGCGCCATGGTGTCATGAAGGGCAATGGTTGCGTCGGTAACGCTGGCATCTTCCATGTCGAGCATCAGCATGTGAACGCCGCTTCGCCCGGCAGCCGCGACGCGTATCGCGTCGGCGATCGCCGCCATCCGGGCCTCGGCGCCTTCGGGATCGAACAGATAGCCAAGCTGCGTGGGATCGACCGAGACATGGACGTCGATACCCGCCTCACCGGCGAGCCGGGCTGCGGCGATCTTCGCCTGGAAGTTGCTTTCGGCCAGCTGCGGCGTGTCCACATACTCGCCGAGATGGAACAGCGAGGCGGCGATCGCGCAGCGCGACAGCAGTTCCCTTGCGGTGTTCACCGCCTCGGCCGCGTCGGCACCACCGACATACTGCCGGGCGAGGGCCGAGCTGCCAATGGTCCGCTGAGCCAACCTCTTGGCGACGGGGCTGCGCGCGAGCGCGATCATGGTCTTCTGCCAGGCATTGGTCATGGCGGTGGTGTAGCAAGACCGTGGTGAAAAAGGTTTGCGAATTGCCGCGCCGCGAGCCAGATCATGCCCGATCTGTTTCATGAACAACCTGGATTGCGGAATATCATGCCGGATATGGGGATCGACGCGGGAGATTTGCGGATTCTGAAGGCACTTCAGGCCGATGCCCGGCTGACCGTGCAGGAACTCGCCGACAGCGTCGCGATGTCGACCTCGGCGGCGTGGCGGAGGGTCAAGCGGCTCGAACAGGCCGCGATCATAAAGGGCTATAACGCCACGCTCGATCGGCGCGCGTTGGGGCTGGGCGTGCTTGCCTTCATCCGTGTGACCATCGACAGCCACAGCCGCGACGAAGCCCGCCGGTTCGAGGAGCAGGTGCTCGAGCTCGACGCCGTGATCGCCTGCTGGTCGATCGCGGGCGAAGCGGATTTCCTCCTGCAGGTGGTGGCGAGCGATCTCGACAGCTATGCCGACTTCGCCATGAACGTCGTGCGGCGGTTGCCCGGCATCAAGGAGATGCACACGATGTTCGCGCTCAAGGAGGTGAAGCCGCTTTCCGGCCTGCCGCTTCAGCTCTCGGGCAGCTCGGCGACGTAGACCTGTGGGCTGCTCCCCGGAGCGATGCTGGCGGGCGAAAGGTAGAGCCTGCCGCTGCGCTCGATGGCGGTGCTGAAGGAGGTGGCCGCGCCCTCCACCGCGACGAGGCGCGGGGTCAGTTTCCGGCCGTTGCGGGTAATCTCGACAAGGCAGGGCAGGGATTGCGGCTGCGGACGCGCGCCGGCAGGGAGCCACGCCAGCAGGCGGCGCACCGCGGGATATCTTGCAGTTCCGTCGACGATGGGCGAGCGCGGAGAGAGCAGCGTCACCCAATAGCGTTCGGGCCGGTCGGAAGCGCGGACGTTCCCGGTGAAGCCGGGCAGGCCGGTGAGTTCCGCCATCCGTTCGCCCGTGGGCGAGAACAGGCTCACCCCATAGACCGCGCTCTCGGCCACCAGAAACATTCCGTCAGGTGTCGCGGCCAACCCGTTGGTCATGGCAAGGTCCCTGGCGAGCACCCGTGCTTCGCCCCGTGCGGGATCGTAGCGCAGCAGCAGACCCGAGCTGCGATGTTCGAGCACCTCGAGATAGAAGTCGTCGAGACTTCGGCCCGTGGCGGT